>JASFJP010000135.1:0-9468 GCA_050121225.1 Desulfobacterales bacterium | reverse complement strand
TTTTTATGCTGGCGACTTATATATAATCGGCCCACCAGCACTGCACGGATTGAAATGTTTGATTCATTTTCTTGATAATACCTTGTTATTCCAGGCGCATTGTTGCAGCCAAGCTCTGGGGCGGCAACGCTCAAAAGCATTTGGTTGAGGATACAGCCGTGTAGCCGCTTGATTAGAACCCACCCGGGAAAATGTGTGCGAGCTCTTCGATGATCGCTTTTTTGGGATCATGGGATAAGTAATGGTCGTGGTATAGATCGTTAGGGGCTAAATCCTTTGCAAAAAGTATATATATTTTAGCATAAAAAAAGAAACATAGCGGTTGTCATAAATTACGATAACCTTGAATGATTATACATAAATATCTTCGCCTGTTATTGATCTGGACCAAACGGAACATATTTATGACAACCGGTATAACTAAAATTAGTTGGCAATATTTGATGAAGTCGTAAAAAGTCGAATGAATTAAATTTACTTATTCGACCAGCTGCCAAATTCATGGAAAAAATCCGTACGCTTCCAAAAAAGATTCTGGAGATCAAAAAAGTAGCTTATTCCCGCACCGACCTGCCATTCTGTGAATTCCGTGTTCCGTTGCAGCCCAGCAAATCCACCGGCTGCAAGACGCCGATTTAACAATTTCATGCCCTGTAACTTAAATGAAAAGCCCAACTCATCCTTGGTTCTAGAGTCGTATTCGCCTGAGGCATTAGCAGCAGCGGCTGGGTTCAATCCGGAAGCGTTACCATCCAATAGCGGATAAAAAGGGCTGCTGTCGAAATCCTGGTGAAGCCAACCAACGACCGCTTGAAAATCAAACCAGTAATCCTTGCACAGGTCACTGCGATAGCGCAAGAGGGGGCCAACCATCGTCATCAAGTCAGGACTGTAATAGCCGCCATGCCCGAAAGTAAAAAAATCGCTGTTTCGACGGTAATGTTGAGCCGTAAAAAATAATCCGACAGCGAGTTCATCACGATTGAGAGTATATGTGCGTCCGATGGCGGTATCCAGGTGATATGAATCGTTGTCCCATAAATGGTGGCCGTTATAAAAATTATAGCCAAGATTTGTGCTCAGCCAATAGTCAGACAAAAAGGTCCAATTATACCCCCCGGAGACACCATTGCGGGTTACCCGGCCCCACTCACTGCTGCTATAGGGATCTCGTAGACCTGTGTAGGACAAAATGGTATCTTTCACATTTAAACGATGAACATCGAGGTACCATTTAGACGTACCCACAGTTAGATTAAACGTCGGTGTCGGTGAAACGATGCCATTAAAGGGTGTTGAACCGACATGAATCGATGTTGAGATACGTCCTTCGTTTTCAAAACCCACATCCGGCTGCCAGACGAAAAGTTCGTCCTCCAGATCATTCAGTTGGGGTGTTCCATTTAAAAAATTATAAAAACTGCCCGCGAAAGGTTCATCCGGTGCGTCTCCGCTCGAAAGATATTTTGGTGTTACCGTGAGGGACCATTGCTTGCCGATTTCGGCAGGAAATGCAGCCGTGATCGGTAATGCGATTTGTTTAAGTGTCGTAAATCCTTCATCCCCATCCCTGAATTTATAATATGAAAAGGCGTCGACGCGAGGTACTGATGCGTTGAAATAGCATTTCTCTGGGTCGTTGAACGTCTGTGACGCCGTGATCGGTGCATCATGATCGAAAAAAAAATCAGCCGCAACCGATCTCATCCCAGGCGTTTCCTCTTGCGATAAATCCTTTGCCAATTCAAAAGCCGACTTTTCGTCATCCATGCCGGCATAGATGTCCAAAAGCCAACCGGCAGTTTCTGGATTTTTTGTTTTTTTATATATCTCTTGCATGAGACTGCGTGCATCGGTGTTGCGATCCTGGCGGTAGCGTGTCCAGGCTAATAGTTGTTTTGCAGCGATATCATCCGGATCTACTTCCAGAACAGTTTCTAAATGACCTGCCGCCACACTCCAGTTTTGGTCCTCGTAAGCTTGATTGGCCTGTTGTTGATAGACACTCTTTTTCAAAGCTAGCGTTTCACTATCGTCTGGAATGTTCGCCTGTTGAAGCGGTATCAAGGCAGTGTCGTATTCACCTAAGTTCAGACGGCTATACCCTAAACCTAACGCATATGACTTGTTATCGGGTTCTAATTCAAGTAGGCGACTGAAAATTTCCGCCGCTCCCCGATAATCATTGATGTTGAACTTATGCCAGGCCAAGGCCGCAAGCGCATCCGGATCGTCAGATCTGTAGGTCAATATTGCTTCAGCCGTTTCAGCCCGTTCTGGAGATTTTAGCGGCAACGATTTCAAACGCCGTCTCAAAATTTGCAGCTCCAGCTGATCCAATTTTTGCAGGTACCCCGGTTCGGACAACGCGTATGTGTGCTTTTCGTTTTGTACAAGAGCAAGTGCTTCAGTCTCTGAAATCAAGTCGGTAAGCAGGCTCAAAATTCCGTGGCGCAACCCATGCGGAAGTTTACAAGAAAGCAACTGTTTGTTGATATCCAGTGAAAGAGCGTCCTCTTGAACATTATGGAGCATTTGGGCGATCTCAAAGAAAATATGCGGAAGAATGCATCTGGAAAGCGCCACCTCATTGCGCAAGACAAAATTGGAAAGTTGCCTAGAATCGGGAATCTTCGGCAAAGTTTTGAAATCCGCGGTAACTTGCGATTCGAGAATCCGCTGTTCCCAATATGCACGGTGTTTTGGTGGAAGCTGGGGCAAATATCTCTGGGCAGTTTTATAGTCACCCGTCTCCAGCACCAACTGCATATATATCGGCAGTATTTCCGTGAGCTGATATTTCTGCTCAACCAATTGCCTCAAATGCAACCGGGCCAGGTTTTTTTTTGACTGCTTAAGTTGAGTATACGCCAGTCCCAGCCTCGCGTTCAAGGCCTGCTTCCGGTTCGATGATGATAATAAAGAAAAAAAGATTGATTCGGCAGCTGCATAGTTTCCCTGTCGGAAAAATTGCCAGGCTTTTTCGATATCCGTAAGAGTGCGTTTTGCTGGTTTTGAAGGTGTCGCCAGAGAAGCTGGATCGCCATACGGAATTCGTTCATCAATCAGTTGAACGGCATGTCGATCTAATATCTCATCAATATTCGGATCCTGTTTTATGGGTTCGACCTGAATCTGATGTGAGTGGGCTTCAGAGCTTGCGGAAGACTTCTTCTGAATGACCTTTTGTGAATGAGGACTTGCCTGATGCAGACTCGATTCGGAGCGGGTGCCAACGCGTGAATCGTTTTTTTCCCGGGTAACTTCGGTGTTGTTGTCTGGGTGCTGTGGCTCAGCCTGACACCACGACGCATCAGTCGTGAACATTAAGAGGCTTGCGACAAATAAAAAAACAATGCAACGTAACATGGTTAATCAAGTGCACCCTGGGAGAGAAGATAAAGCGTGTGAGAAAAGTAATCTTTTGATTCAAGCTTTATTTTTTCTTCAGCTTTATTTATTAATTTTTGACTAAGCTCCTTTTTGGCTAATAATGCGGCACAACGTCCCAGAACTGAATGAAAACCCGCGGGCGCCTCATCGACGGAAATACTGCCATCAACAAGGTTGACCCAATTCGGCAGATAATAAGATTTCTCTACAAATTGTAAGTAATCGGAGAAAGATTTCAGGAGTTCCTTATTGTTATCCCAGATCAAATAAAGTGGCACCCGGATGGCTTCGTACCCGAAGGACGTACCTTTTGATGTATACACGGATAGATCTCCGTTTTGAAAAAAAATCCAGTCTGACGGCAATTTGAAACGCGAAAACCGCGCTTTTTTAAGGATCATGATCCCGTCGGTGTATATTTTCCCCCAAAACTTGGAGTCGTCGACTTGAGCAAATCGGGAAAAAGCCGGCAAGATCAAATAGCCGCTGTTTAAAATCAGCCCGGATTTCTTCTCAAAACCATAATAGCCCGGCAGGATCATAGAGGCTCCATTGCGCCGGATCACCAGCAGAGAGCGAATTTCTTTTATAATTTTCAGAGCCAAACTTTCATATGCCTTGTGATTCCATTTGTCAGCCGCGTTCAGCAGTGCCAGAGCAATAAGAATGTCACCGTCACTGGCGTTGTTATAGTCGATGACTGCCCAGGATCCATTGCTTCTTTTCCCCCAAGCCCAAGCGAAGAGCGCATCGCGTCTGACCTGCAAATTATCGATCGACCACTTAAGCAAACGATCAAATGTCTTCTGATCATCATGCATCAGTGACAGCAGCAGACCGTATCCCTGACCTTCCGAATGGCTCATTGAGTCTTGATAAAAGTCGACAACTCGCCCGTCGTTTGAGATAAACTTATTTTTATAATCCGTCCAAGCTTCCTCCGGCGAAGCCAGGCAATTGCGGGTAAGCGGTAAAAGGCAGATAAGAACAATGCAAATAAAGGTTTTTTTAAGCATTGGCAGACGCAGTTCGCTTTTTCCTCATTCTCTTCAATATTTTTAAAATTAACCCCAAAAACAGGATGAGCACCAGCAGTAATACCATTAGAAAAATAACTGGATGGGCGTTGATCAAATTTTCAATAACTGGCACAGCGCTGGGACTTCCTAAATAATAACTCGGTCCAACCATTACCGAAAGGGTTTCATACTTGGGCGCTTGCAGATCTATGAATGCAAGGTCGCCGCGACAGGCTGCTTGTACCGCCGGATCCCATATGGTTTTACTGCCGGTAATCAGATCCTTGCCGTTTGCAGCGGTTAAAAGCATAATCGTACGGCCCATGACCCTGGGATGCTGAAACTGCATGAGTGCTGCCCGACCCGATGCAACCTCGCCGTGAATGTGACCCTTCACCGTGGCTGCTTGAACGTAGTCGGACATATTCCGGGGGAATTCTGAGAGGTCCTTGGTGATCTTCGACCAGAAATTAGTCGGCAGCGAAGACGTTGATTTAGGCCGATCTAAATGCTGATAGTTAAATTGGGTTGGGTTGATCCCTCCCAGCGGCGCATGCTCGACGATATTTTCCGGAATGGTCGGCAAACTTCCGATCATAAAGACATCCTTTGAATTATCGGGCGGGTTCAAATTAAATTGGCAGGAGAGCTCAAAGGGTGGATAACCGATTTTCTGGGCACAGATAGCAATTAAGTTTACGGCAGCATTGGCTGCAGAAAAGGTTTTCTCGGTCAGGGCAATAGTTGTCTCACGCAGATCCGGCCATTTCCCAAATGGAAACGCATCTTCAAAAAAGACGCTCATTTTCGGCATCTTTATCCAGTAAGGCACATCCGGTAAAGAAAGCATGGAATCCCCAAATAGGGTTAAACGCAAATTTTCCGTCTGGATAAGTGTGCATTTATCCGTATGCAAAGGAGTTAAAACAGCCTCAAACGTAAGCCTATTACTACCGGGTCTAAATGCGGAGAGCGGAAGGTTTACGGTATATCCTTTAAAATAATCACCTCTGGGGTTATCAAGTTGAATACCCGTTATAAATTTTCCGTTTAATTTTAAATTCAAAACTGAATCCGAGCGCAATGCGGCATCATATGCCATGTGAAGCACAACACTGGCGAATTTATTCGGCGACAAGTACAGGTCCGATGGCAACCGCAAATCAATATCCGCCGGAGGAGGCGATATGCCTTTAAATAAAACCGATTCCATGCCTAAACTCGCCAATGAATAAGAATTACCGGGCAACAAGCCGTTTTTCAGCATCCGTGGCTCGATGGTCGGTAATTCCAAATCAGCAATTTTTGCCCTTGGAGAGTCCGGAAATGGATAAGCGACAGAGGCAAACGCTTTGACAACCATTGCCAGTTCCGCTTGATCGTTTCCGGATAACGTTATAAGTGCCTTGTAGGGATCGCTAGGCAACTCGGTGTCGGTTGCCAAAGAATGGATGTTCATCGGTAAATTGTGTATAGAAATCACAGGTCCATCCAAAACCGATGAGGTGTTGTTTAGGAATTTTCGAATTTCTTCCCCGGTTCCAATCAAGATGTTATCACAGTCGGCCTGGATATCTTTCGAAAGATTGAAATCAACCGGTCGGTAATTGTAACGCAGTGAAATTCCCGAAGCCACCAATGAGGCCAATTTCACATATGCGGGTGTTAAATCAGGGATAATAAGGTTCACGGTCGTGCCGAAAATATTGCGGGGATCAAAAAGAAAATTAGAAATTGCGGAGACATTTCTGGGCACCGGCTCTGGTTTGACATCAAAATTGAAGTAAGCCCGATCTAAATTAATCCACGTCCACAACTCTGGTGAAAACGGATCCTCACACTCTTCAATCGTATAGTGTTGTGAGACGAGGATTTGGCAAGGATTATATCCTGCTGTTAAAAGATCACCCGGGATCTTTAACACGACCTCGCCAACCGGAACATCCGGATTTAACCGAATCTGCGCCAAGGGTTGATTGTGCACCAGGAAGACAAGCCTCGAGGTCAGTGGAATCAACGCGGAAGAATTGGTATATTTAAAATGAAATGTTGCATTCCTGACCTTCCAGCGTTTGGGAATGGGAACGCTGAACCGGTAGCTATCCTTGGTGCCCTGAAGCCTGACATCTTGGATCGGAGCCAGTTTGCGGAGCGGAATTTTAAAAGATGCTGCCCAGGCAGCTACTTGCACCATGTTCAGCAGCAAAATTAGAAGAATAGTTATCTTGAAACGTCTCATGAGGTCGAAATCCTTCTTTGATCTTTCAGATGCAATATGTTTCGAATGACGATCAATTCGATGCTGTGCCAACAAATTCTCAGGAGACCTCTTATGTTTCGAAAGGTACCCCACAGGCCAATTTTGTTTAGATTAAAAAATCCTTTAAATGAATTAAGCGTTTGTTCTGTTTGCGCCTGGTGAAAATACTTTAGTCTTTTACTATCGCCATAGACAAATCCGATGACGTGTTGCTGGATCTCTTTGTTGGTGATATCAAATCGGCATCCGTAAAGCTTTCCATCCGGGTGGGGACTGCTCCTGAGAATTTGGATGGGCAGGTTGTATTGGTTGCCATAGCTGTCTGCAGCACGAAGGATCATTTTTTTACTTCTGCTATCATCATCTAAATTTGCAATCATGCTGAGTCCGGCGGCCGACAAGTTTACCATCATGGCCTCGGTCGATGAGTTGTTTATCGGGTCATCAAGCGTCGCCTTTTCTTTGACATAGAATCTATGGGCTTTTCTGAGCTGCTTTGACTCCCAGACAACTCCAAGACAACAAAGCATCAATAAAAGGTTAAATGTATTCCAGATAACACAGATGATAATGGTATCATATAAGCTGGGGTTGGACAAATAGCGGATAGCGGCAACCGGATACGCTAAACCAGCCAGCACCAACATGATATAAAAAGGTGTCGCTAAATGCGTCAAATAGTCTTTTTCTAATGAGATTGATTTGGGTGTCACTTTGAATTTTGGTGCTCTTGGTCTCAAAAAAACAGACAAAACTGCCGGCGCCAGAAAAATGCTTTGAATGGTTTCAAATAGTTCCGAAAAAAATGGGTGGCGTAGTTTCCCGTAAAGAAAATTGGAAACATAATAGGAGGCGATCAAGTGGGGAACGGCATAGGCCACTACTTGGATAATGGATGCATTATACACCCGCAGTCCAAAGAATAAAAACATCAGGGGAGACAAAAAGAAAATGATTCGTGCCAAGCCGAAAAGCCAATAAAGGCAGGCATTCAAGTAGCAAATCCGCTGGGGGATGGATAATCCCTTAAGAAACAGAGGATTTTTAAGCAGCAGGATCTGAGTCATCCCCTTCGCCCAGCGACTGCGTTGGATGATAAATCCGTCAAAAGCATCGGGAGATAACCCTACCGCCATGGGTTTGTTGAGATAGATGCTATTTAAACCTTTACTGTGTAATTTCAAAGCGGTTGCCGCGTCTTCCGTGATGGTATTAGAGGAAAGGCCGCCTATGTCTCTGAGATACTTGCGGCGCAGAACAGCAGCAGATCCACAAAAAAAGGATGAGTTCCAAAAATCTAAACCTAAATGCACGCCTCCATAAAACATCTCATTTTCTGCCGGACTAAGTTTATGGGTTTCAAGGTTTTTCTCCACCGGTGTCGGATTGATGAAGAAGTGGGGCGTCTGAACAAATGCAAGCTTTTCATCTTCGAGGAAAAAGCCAACCGTGTTTTGAAGAAAGTCCTTGGTGGGAACATGATCGCAGTCCAAGGTGAGTATCAGCTCGCCACAGGAGATAGGAGCTCCGTTTTTTCTGATGACCGCATTTTCATGGCTTTTCTCACAATCACTGTTCATTAGCAGTGAGTTGATATTACCCGCCTTAGCGTGAACATTTTTGTCGCGCGTCACATAGTGTATGCCTAAACGCTTCGCCAGATTTTGAAGTTCTTCAGCTCGTTTTCTGGCAAGGGCAGCTTTTTTAGGGTCGGTATCATTTACCTTCTGATTCGTTCCCCCATCATCCAAAATAAATATATTCAGTTTTTCCTGCGGATAAATCAATTGCGCACAAGCTGCTGCCGTGGTTTCTACAATTTCCGGTGATTCATTATAGGTAGGAATAAACACATCAACCGTCGGTAGCCGGCGCGCATCCTCAGGTAAGGGCACTGGTCGGCGTTGCAGAGGAGATATATTCACCAACATGCCCATCAGATGGGTAAATATTCCGTGAGTCTCTGCCATATACAGCAGTATCAGAAAAATAGAATCCCAAAATCCGGTATAGGTGAGTGTCGAAGTTGTTCGAAAAAACCAATAGCGTAGACTAAGATACGCACTCAAAGTCACAAGCGCAATTCGGCTGAAATCACCCAAATAGGGTTGCGCCCATTTAAATAAAAATAAGAATATAAGAATACAAAGACTCAAAAAAAGCTGATTTTCAATGGAGAGGATCAGACCTGCAGCATAAACATATAGCATAAACAGCAGCAAGAGGGCCCCCACAGTAAAGAAATTAAGATCAGTGATAGAACTGTCTGCAGCTCGAGTATTTGCCGTGCCTGTCAGTTTTGTTTTCATATCTTTTATTCTATGATCAACATTGAAGAAAAAGGATCATCCTTAAAATAAATTTAATGAAAGACTCGATTATTTACACGTTATTTCGTTTAAATTCAACATTTTTGAAAACTTTTTCAATTCACCATAACCATTGATAAATTTCAACTGTCCGATTCTAAATTCATGTTGGAGTAAATGAACACAAAGTGGGTAAAGAAAAATAGAAGAAAGGATATTTAGACAATGCGTTGCATGCTTGAGCATATACTCTGATAGCGGTCCACCCCTAAGTACAGCAAAAATCCTACCCAAAAGCAATTTAGTTGTCTTGCTTCAGATTGCTTCGATGCTTTAGGCTATGTTGAAAATCATTCATTGGGCTCGGCTGCTGATCCGGTCTATCTATTTGGAGCGCTTTTTGATGAGCCAGTCAATGGCGTCAGCTGGATCTGGCTCATCAGCTGCTGTATCTGAACTCTGTTTTTATGGCGTCGATACCGCAGTT
>JASFJP010000134.1:0-9525 GCA_050121225.1 Desulfobacterales bacterium | reverse complement strand
ACGTTAGGGAAAGACGGCGGTTATGTAATGACCCAAAGCGGGCAGGAGCTCCAATATAACGCCGTCAAAGCAAAATCAGTACATGATCCAACCGGAGCCGGCGATGTTTTTTTTGCCGCATACACGATATGTCGTTTTTCACAAAGGAGCAGCATCGCAGATGCCTGCTGTTATGCAGCAAAAATTGCAGCTCAACAAGTTGAGGGCAACTATATTGCATTAGAGAGGCTATCTCTGACATAATGAATTTTTGGTGTTTAGGCTTTATCCTACAATGCGACTTCCCCTAGATCTTAATTGCGATGTTTTTGCTGAAAAAGATCTTTATTAAGCGACAAAATTACCGGGAGCCTTTATTTAAACGTTGGGGTTGTGTTATTATGTGCTTTGCCATTGCTAACCTTAACTAAATGTAAAAGGGAAACACATGGCTCACTCAAATCGACGAATAATACCCGAAAATTTCCAAAGGTATTTTATCCAATTTTTGTCACCGATAGTCAATCTATCGACAAAATGGGGATTAAGCCCAAACTCGTTTACCATCGCCGGGGTCCTTATCACCTCTGTCGCAGCAGCCGCTTTTCTCTTAGGTTTTATACGTTTAGGGGGCATATTAATTCTGCTAGGTGGTTTGTGCGATACAATTGATGGCCAATTGGCTCGCCATAGCGGTAGAGCTTGCCGCTTCGGAGCGTTGCTGGATTCCACTGTGGATCGGTATTCAGAATTCATCATGTTTTTCGGTATTGTGGCCTATTTTGCGTATATTGGATTTTACGGTACGGCGGCAGCTACATTTCTAGCCATGTGGGGATCATTTATGGTCAGCTACACCCGCGCACGCGCTGAAAGCTTAGGTTTCGATGCAAAAATTGGTGCTCTGCAGCGACCCGAGCGAATCGTATTGATCGGACTGGGAGCAGTCATCCACATTGTTGCCTTTGAATTAGCCGTTTGGCTTGTGGCTATTTTGGCCAATTTTACCGCGCTGCAACGAATCCGCTACGCCTATAAACAAGAAGCGAAAAAATTCAAAGCAGAGGCAGTTGTTAAAACTTAAGGAAATTATAAATTGTCTAAAACCAAACGATCTGAAAAAAATGAAAATTACGATGTTATCATTGTCGGTGGAGGTCCCGCCGGTCTGTTTGCAGCATATTATTTGAGTGAGAATTCGAATCGGCGGATCTTAATTATAGAAAAAGGTAAAAATCCGTTGAAACGTGTGTGTCCCATCAATACCTATCAAGAGTGCGTCAAATGTGAACCCTGCAACATCCTGAGCGGTATCGGCGGTGCCGGATTGTTCTCTGATGGTAAGCTGAACTATATCTATAAGTTGGGTAAAACTGACCTAAGCCAGTTTATGCCGATCCCCAAGGCACAAGCACTTATTGATGAGACCGAAAAAATATTTAACAAATTCGGCATGGACGGACCCGTTTATCCAACCAACATGGATGATGCTCGTGAAATTCGTAAAATCGCCAAACGTCATGGGATTGATTTACTGATTATAAAACAGAAACATTTGGGCAGCGATCGTCTTCCCAACCACATTGCTGGAATGGCTGATCATATCAAAGCCAATGGGGTGGTTATGCACACATCGGAGGAGGTGAAAGACGTTTTAGTTGAAAACAATCATGTGTCCGCTGTAGAAACCAACCGCAAAACGTATTTGGCTGACAACATAATCCTTGCTCCTGGCCGCGTGGGCGCGGATTGGGTTGGAGGATTAGCTCAAAAGTTTGGAATCGGCCTGAAGCAACGTGGAATTGAGGTGGGCGTTCGAGTGGAGGTTCACAATGACATTATGCAGGATCTTTGTGATATCATTTATGATCCCACATTTTTCATTCAAACCAAAAAATACGACGACCAAACACGTACCTTCTGCACCAACAAGGGTGGTTTTGTATCGTTGGAGAACTACAGTAATTTTGTTTGCGTCAACGGCCATGCATATCAAGATAAAAAATCTCAAAATACAAATTTTGCGTTCCTCTCCAAAGTGGTTCTCACCGAACCGGTTACGGACAATCAGGCATACGGCGAATCCATAGGCAGTTTGGCGACCTTGATTGGTGGTGGAAAACCGATTTTGCAGCGCTTTGGCGACCTTAAACGTGGACGGCGCAGCACGTGGCATAGGATCAACAAAGGTTACATCGAACCGACAATGAAAAATGTTGTCTGTGGAGACATCGCCATGGCGTTGCCGGAACGGATTCTTACCAACATCATTGAAGGTTTGGAGAAGCTAAACTACGTGGTGCCGGGAGTCGCGAATGATGAAACATTACTGTATGCCCCGGAGATCAAGTTTTTCGCAACTCAGATCGACACATCAGATGATTTGGAAACCAAAATAAAAGGTATGTATGTCGCTGGGGACGGTCCCGGAGTCGCCGGCAACATTGTCTCGGCCAGCGCCACCGGTTTGATCCCTGCGAAGGCCATCATCGGAGAAACCCAAACCGAATAAATTGATGTTTTGAGATTAGGAGCTAGACGATCCTCACAAACGGTCTGTCATCATCGACAACCCCGCCTACGCGAACTGCCGCTTCAACACCCGCTTCTTTCAATGCCGCAGCCAATGCATCGGCCTGATCATCCGGCACAGACAACAGTAGTCCTCCCGAGGTCTGGGGATCGAATAGGAGATCCTCCTCATCGGTCGACATATGATGAACTGCTTTCCAAAATCCGGCGGCCAATCGGCGATTGGCTGAATTGCTGCCCGTGGTTTCTCCCTTGCGATACATTTGAAGCGCATTGGGATAAAATGGAAGATGGTCAAAGATCAGTTCGATCCCAACCCCGCTAGCTTTGGCCATTTCGAGACTGTGGCCTAAAATACCGAATCCGGTGATATCCGTACAGGCATTAATCTTAAAATTCAACGCGACTTCAATCGTAATTCTGTTCAGGGCAGCTACCTGCGGCAATAAGGTCTCTAATTCTGAGTAAGGTAATCTGCCCGATCTGCCGGCGTTGAATAAAACACCCGTCCCCAGGGGTTTTGTTAGAATCAACGCATCTTGTGGTTGACATCCACGATTGGTGAGTATGCGTTCTGGATGCACCACCCCTGTAAGCGCCAGCCCATATTTTGGTTCGTTATCATCCACCGAATGGCCTCCGGCCATGGACGCATCGGCCTCCTTAACTTTATCACTGCCGCCTTTCAGTATCGCCTTTAACAATCCCATATCCAGCTTTTTTGAAGGAAACATGACCAGATTCAGGGCTGTCAGCGGTTTTCCTCCCATAGCATAGACATCTGAGAGAGAATTGGCGGCGGCAATTTGACCGAACCAGTAGGGGTCCTCCACTGGAGGTGTGATGTAATCAACGGTGCTGATAAACGCAATCTCAGGTGTCAGCCGATACACCGCTGCGTCGTCGTTGGTTTCAAAACCCACCAGCAAATTGTTGTCATTCGAAATATCCATCCCTGCAAGCGCTTCCGACAGATCCGTCGGACCGATTTTGGCCGCTCACCCGCAGGTTCGGGATAATCCCATCAATGTCTTCTTTTTCCAAAACCGCATACGTTATTCCCCTAAACACGATTAATCGAAATGGCATCCGCCATGCTTTTATGTCTAAGCTGCAAAGAACAACATAAATCCTTTCGCATACATACACAGAGCGTTATACAGGTTAAGGCTATAGGATAAAAGCAAGGATTGCACTGTTTATTACGCAACGTGGTTATTTTAAAAGCTCAAGTATTTAATAGCAATATAGGTATCTTTATTAATCGGGCAAATCAATTATTTAATCCGGTTATGGCGAAAGTTCAAGTGAGCCACATTGCCTTTGAAGATAACCCGATTTTTTAGGAGTTCATATTTTTTTGTTTGACATTCAAAATCCTGATTCTCTATACTCCCTCAACTTCACGATGCGTTCAATCATCCTCGTTAATTTACCCCGTCGCATCACATACGACGACGGTACAAGGAAGTTCAGGACAAATAAAATAAATTGTGGAAAAATCGATAGATACTTTATGGTTCAACAATCTAAAATCAGGAGGAAAACAATGAAATTTGCAATTATCGGTACAGGAATTATGGGACGAGGCTGGATTACTCAATGTGCAATGACCGGGCATGAAGTACATTGTTATGATGCCAATTCGGAAATCCTCTCAGGAGCTGTCGGTGCCTCTGAGAATCTTGCTGCAAAGGTGGCTAAAAAGTTTAAAATCGATGCATCGGATTTTATATCGAACACGGTTAAAAACATTACCATTTATGAAGATAAAGCCGCCTTCATCGCAGCCGCCCAAGGATGTGAGGTTTTTCTGGAGGTAATTTTCGAGGATCTTAAGCTTAAATGTACGGTGCTATCGGAATTTTTGCCACAACTGCCCGACAACGTCGTGTTTTGGTCCAACACCAGCAGTTTAGATATTAATCCTATGGCCGATGCCGGTGGCAGACCGGACCGCTCCATTATTACGCATGGAATGAATCCTGTACCGATGATGCCCGGTGTGGAGGTCGTTCCAGGTGACAAAACGTCTGCCGCGACAGTGGAGTTCACCCGTAAAGCCCTACTCGATATGAAGAAGGCACCTTTTCTAGCACCCAATATTCCGGGTTTTTGGGTCAATCGGCTGCTGGTTCCCCAAATGCTGGATGCCGTGCGACTTCTCGAGCAGGGAAAAATCCATGTCGAAGATGGAGATATCGGTCTGAACACCAGTCTGGGTCATCCGCAGGGAACGTTTAAACTGCATGACTTTGTCACCACACCGACGATGCTACGCGTATCCCTTGAAATGTATCAGGCATCCAACGACCCGCGCATGTACCCTCCCCTGACGTTGATGCGCATGGTGAAAAACGGTGAATATGGCGCCAGTAGCGGTAAGGGTTTCTACGACTGGAGTGATCCGCGTAATCCTAAAGCACGGGATTTGTCTAATTATGTGGTCGGTGCGGCCGAAGACATGACAGATCAACTCAAGTAAGGACTAAAAGTCAGCCTACAACCTCCGATTACCAAGCCCTGCGGTTTCTATCCGCGGGGCTTGGTTATATTTTGGGTATTTGCAAAGACCAGATGACGTCTCCTGGAATAGGCTTTGGAGGTGAGCCGATTCGCGGATGTGTGACTGTCTGAGTACATTGGGGAGCGTCACATCAAACAGCATGAAGCAGCGGCAGTAGACCACTTCAGAAAGTTACAAATCACGACTTGAAACACCGCGTAATCCGGCTTACCTTTTGACGTTTACATCCACAATCACATGGTTAAATAACCAACACTTGTAAACGAGCGCGCCATGAAGACAAAATACGGCATCACCCAAACATTCCTGTACGGTATGATGTTCCTGGCCATCATTTCTGTGGGACTTGTCGGTTATTTCTGGATCGCTGATGAATACAATGGGTTTAAAAAAGAAGAAGTTATTTTGAGGGAAGAATACGTCGAAAATCAAAAAAATCTGATTAAAAATGAAACGGAACGGGTTATTGGCTATATTAATTACAAGAAATCTCAAGCAGAAGCACGTTTAAAACAAGTGATCAGGAGCAGAACCAACGAAGCCTACGCCATCGCATCGCATCTCTATAATAAGCACCAAGCCGTTTTGGATTCGACCCGCATACAAGAGATCATCAAAGATGCATTGCGCCCCATTCGCTACAATAGTCAAAGAGGTTATTTTTTTATCACCCGCTTAGATGGTGTTGAAATTTTATTTGCCGATCGACCTGAAATGGAAGGCCTGAATCTAATTGACATGCAAGACACCCAGGGCAAATATGTTATCCGAGACATGATCGGGATCATCCGTCGTTCCGGGAAAGGATTCTATCGCTATACCTGGACCAAACCAAACGAGATCGGAAAAGATTTTCCTAAAATTGCGTATATCACCCATTTCGAACCATTTGACTGGTTGATCGGAACCGGAGAATATCTGGACGATGTGGTTAGAGATATCCAGCATGAAGTCCTGCAACGTATTGGTAAAATCACCTTTGGCAACAAGGGTTACATTTTTGCAGGCCAATGGGATGGTTTTAGCCTATCCGGCCCTGCAAAAGGGAGAAATATGATAGACATTACGGACGTCAACGGGATTAAAATCGTGCAGCAATTGATTCGGGTATCAAAGTCGGGGGGTGGATATGTCAGCTATGTGATGCCCAAGATTGACAGCGATGTAACCTATAAAAAGTTGAGCTATACCACAGCAATTCCGGAATGGAAATGGTATGTCGGAGCCGGTGTCAATGTCGATAAAATTGAGCACATCATTGATCAAAAAAGGTTAGCATTACAAAACCGGGTGAGAAACCATATCCTGCGGGTCATATCGATTTTGCTGGCAATTTTGATCGTGATTCTGATGGTCGTCAGATTTGTTTCCAACAAAACCAAAAAAAGTTTCAATCTGTTTGCCAAATTTTTTGCCAAAGCGGCAACCGAATCAGTCAAAATCGAATCCAAGATGCTGCCATTTACAGAATTCGAAGTTTTGGCCCAATCGGCCAATCGAATGATTCGGGAAAGAAACACGTTTGAAAATGCCCTGCGGGAAAGTGAGCGAAACTACCGTGAACTCGTTCAAAGCGCTAACAGTATTATTTTGCGAATGGACACCGAGGGTAAGGTCATTTTTTTTAACAAATATGCCCAGGAATATTTTGGCTACCGCGAAGAGGACATTATCGGAAAAAATGTGATCGGAACCATCGTACCTCAGAGAGACAGCGCCGGTTCTGATCTCGCGCTAATGATCAAAGAAATCGGAACGTATCCTGAACGCTATATTGCCAATGAAAACGAAAATATCCGAAACAACGGCGAACGGGTCCGGGTCGCCTGGATGAACAAAGCCATTTATTCGGATAATGGCGAAGTAAAGGAAATTCTGTGTGTCGGGATAGATGTCACGGAAAAATGGCAACTCGAGAAACGCCTTTCCCAGGCCCAAAAAATGGAGGCAATCGGCACTCTGGCAGGCGGCATTGCCCATGACTTCAATAATATCCTATCGGCCATTATCGGGTATACGGAGCTGGCGCTCATCGATATTCCGGAAGGATCTGAATTGAGGAATAATTTGCAGCAAGTGCTAAAGGCGGGAGGGCGCGCTAAAGAACTTGTCCAGCAGATCTTAACTTTTGGTCGTCAGCGGGACCAAGAGCAGCAGCCGGTCAGGGTAAATCTTATTGTCAATGAGGCGTTGAAACTACTCAGGGCTTCCTTACCTTCGACCATAACCATCCGGCATAAAATCCAGTCTGATCTCGCAGTTATGTCGGATCCGACCAACATTCACCAGGTCTTAATGAATCTATGCACCAACGCAAGTTATGCCATGCGTGATCAGGGGGGTGTCTTGGGTGTTTTTCTGACCGATACCGACATAACCTCTGAATTCACGAAACAACACCCCGGGATGAATCCTGGAACATTTATCCTGCTCATTGTAAGTGATACCGGCCACGGCATGCCACCGGAGGTGTTAGAACGCATCTTTGATCCCTTTTTCACAACCAAAAAGAAAGGCGAAGGCACCGGAATGGGACTCTCTGTGGTTCACGGCATCGTTAAGAGCCATGGTGGGACAATCATCGTCGAGAGCACACCGGAGGAGGGATCCACTTTTTACGTATATTTGCCGGCCATTGAAACGGATAGCGTTACGCAAGCAAAATCTGCGAACATTATGGTAACCGGAACGGAACGCATTCTTTTTGTGGACGATGAAGCGTTTCAAGCCGATATCGGCCGACAAATGCTGGAGCGTTTAGGATATCAGGTGACCACGCAGACGAACAGTCTGGATGCGCTAACCTTGTTCCGCAAAAATCCGGAAGCATTCGATTTGGTGATCACCGATATGACCATGCCGAATATGACCGGGGATATACTGGCTCAAAAAATGATGTCCGTAAGGCCAGATATTCCAATTATCGTCTGCACCGGTTACAGCGAAAGGATTAACAAGAAAAAGGTCAAGGAAATGGGTATCAAAGAACTGGCATTGAAACCTGTCGTCATGCAGGATATTGCGGACATGATTCGGCGGACTTTGGATGATACCAGGGCGGACTCACGTGAAACTTCCAGGTCAGCCTAGTCCCGTCATTTGGATCTAATCAACTTGGTTTCGTGGCGGGTTCTCCCATTCAATCCAGTCGACATCGGCAAAGGCAATCGGTTTGCCTGATACCCACAGGACCGCCCGATTGCCGTCTGTAAAATAGGGATCCCCGGTAAGATTACCCCGTGGTTCTGAATATGGGGCGGCTCCGACTCCTTTGACATACCCGAATGACTTCAATCCCTGGGAATACCATAAATCTTGAATGAGGAAATCCCTGGTTTCATCCACGTCCGGATCGATTTTGTGGGTGGTTATGGTTTTGCGGGCAAAACGCACCCCGATATCACGGCTGATTTGTCCGATCCAAACGCGTTGGCCCTCATAACGCATCGGCGCCAGCCAAAGCCGCAAATGATTCCGTTTGTGGATAGACGTGCGTGCTCTCTGCAGCGCCACATCCTGTGGCCGCCCGAAAACATAAAGAGCGCTGATGGGTGAATAACGGTAACGACCGCCGAAGAGGAAAGATCTGATCGTCTTTAACAACGACGCCCGGTAGATGGTCTCCGTCTCATCCCAGCCGGCGCGAATGAATGCGTAATATACATCCTCAAGGTCGCCGATAACCACGAGATTGAGCGGATCCCCCTGCTCGGTCCCCTTTTTGTTGGCGGTGCAGCACGGCATGCGTTCTAACGCGGTTCTTAAACCATTTTCGTCATAGTCGCCAAATTCGTCCTCTTTGTAGAGGTTTTCCCAATCAATGTCATGGTGATCAACACGAATCCCCGGAACCGGAATAAAGAAGGTAAAACCTCGTAATTGGTTATCTTCACCCATGATGTCGACATTGAAGGTCTTGGTACCTTCGTCGAGGTTGGTAAAAACAAACCCGGAAACCTTACCACCCGGGGCCACATAGTTTCCCAGACCACCCTTAAAAAAATATCTGTCCATTTCGTCATGATCGGATGTACGTATTGCAAAACGGCCCATAAAAGAGGCCTCAAAAGGGGTGAAATAATCCGGATCTAATCCAACCGGTGAAAACCAAACCGCCTGATCATCGTTGTTTTCTATTTCCAGCCAGACGGGTTGTATGTTCCTGCGGTATAGATTGACGTTGAATTTTGCTTCGCATTCTGCGGCGCTGAGCACGGTCGCTGTAACCCTGACATGGCTTTCAATCTGGGTTTGAGCCCGTTCTTTGAAAGGCACTTCCTCAATCGGCCGCGGATTGAATGACGATGCACAGCCTAGGAAAAACAAAATACAGCTCATCACGGCTAAATGATTGCATTTATGACACCGATCAGCTAACATAGTCACCTGTCTTTCAGCATTATCTTCATCTCTCAGGCGGAATTTCCCAATCCACCACGTCAACCTCATTTAACGCAATCGATTCTTCGGAGACCCATAGGACCGCA
>JASFJP010000133.1:0-9553 GCA_050121225.1 Desulfobacterales bacterium | reverse complement strand
CCCTCACTTAGTTCCTGCAAACGCAATCGGCACCAAGCCGGACGCAAGCACAGACAAAAAGCCTTCTTTAAAGTTCCTCCACATTCAAACCACGTCTGGAAGCAACCTGCTCGCGGCTCTCCAATTGCCGTAAGCCTTGAATAGTAGCTTTTACTAAGTTATGTGGATTGTGCGATCCGATACACTTTGTCAAAATGTTATTGACGCCGACAGCCTCGAGAACTGCGCGTACCGCACCACCTGCAATCACGCCGGTGCCCTGAGCCGCAGGCTTTAGCAAGACCCTTCCCGCCCCGAACCTTCCGATAACCTCGTAAGGTATCGTCCCCTCAATCAGAGGAATACTGACCATGTCTTTTTTGGCTTTTTCTACACCTTTGCGGATAGCTTCGGGGACTTCCCCCGCTTTGCCGAGACCGAAACCAACTTGCCCATTTCCATCTCCCACGACAACTATGGCACTAAAGCTAAAGCGGCGACCACCCTTGACCACCTTTGCCACCCGGTTGATGTGTACCACCTTGTCTATTAACTGAACCTCATCTACTTCTTGCTTTAACAAGAGCTTGCCTCCTTTGCTCCCTCAAAGAAGTGAAAACCACTGTTTATCTCAAAAGACCAGACCAACCTCACGCGCTCCTTCCGAAACCGCTTTAACACGCCCGTGATATAAAAATCCATTACGATCAAATACAACCTCTTTGATGCCTCTTTCAATTGCACGTTCGCCTATGAGTTTACCGACATAGCCCGCCGCGGCAACCTTGTTTTCGAATTTGGGTACTTCTTTCTTTAACTGTGTTTCTAGTGTTGAAGCCGCTGCGACTGTGATCCCTTGCGAATCATCTATGATTTGGGCGTATACATGCCTGGCGCTCCGAAATACACTCAGTCTTGGGCATTGCGTTGTTCCTTCGACTTTTTTTCTGATCCGCTTCTTTCTTTTTAAACGAGCTTGTTTTCGAGTTTTCGTAGACCCCATTTTGTGTTTCCTCTTACACGTGACTATTTCCTACTAACGAACGACTAATTTATGAGTTCTTTCATCCTTGTTTGCTAAATTAGCGCAGTAAAGCAACATCCACTGATTGCCAAAAGTTAATATTCCATGGTCAATTTACTTTGTGCCCGTTTTGCCGGCCTTCCTTCGGATATATTCCTCGGCATACTTGATACCTTTACCCTTATAAGGTTCAGGCGGCCTTATCCGACGAATTGCTGCGGCGGTGAGCCCAACTTTTTCTTTGTCGATTCCAGACAACTTGATAACATTGTTCTTCTCAACAGTTGCCGTGATATCTTCAGGCAGATCAAATTCGACAGGTTTAGAATAACCCACATTTAGAACAATCTTTTTGCCTCTGACTTCCGCTCGATAGCCAATGCCGTTTATCTGCAGCACACGTTCAAATCCCTTGCTTACACCGGTAATCATGTTTGCCACCAAACTTCGAGTTAGTCCTTGAAGCGCCCGGCTGTTTCTATCGTTTGATATCATGGTAACATCCATGACATTATCGTCAATTTTCAGATCAACCGCCGGGTGGATGGAACGGTTTAGAGTTCCTTTTTGACCTGCGACTGTCAGCAATCTGTTCTCATATGTTATTTCGGTTTTTTCCGGTATCGGAATCGGTTTTTTACCAACTCGTGACATCTGTTTCTCTCCTGCGTTTCGTTAAATGGCCGACAAGCGAAGCGCTTCCAAGGGTCTTTAGGTTGCAAACGAGGGTAGCAAAGCAAATGGATTACTTAACCAGCCAATCAATGGACGACACGCTACCAAAGGTTGCATAAGACCTCACCACCAAGTTTTTCCCTACGGGCAGTCTTGTCGGTCATGATCCCTTTTGAAGTGGATAAGATTGCCACCCCCATACCATTGTAAACCGGCTTAATATCCTTGCATCTGACATAAACCCGTCGGCTGGGCTTGCTGATTCGCTCGAGACCATATATGATTTTAGACTGTCCGGGACCGTATTTGAGATAAATACGCAAAATACCTTGTTTGCCATCTTTTAAAAATTTGTAATTGCGTACAAATCCCTCTTCCTTCAAAATCTTTGCAATTTCAATTTTTAATTTCGATCCCGGCACATCAACACTGTTGAATCTCGCCTTGGCCGCATTGCGGATACGGGTTAACATGTCAGCGATCGGATCACTAATTGACATTATTATCTCCTAAAATCCTATTATCTGGTTTCTGGCATCTGGTCACTGGTTTACGCTCTCAGTTGAATGGTTTTTGCTTACCGCCTTCTCGATTGAGGCATTATTTGTCTGGGGTATTCATCAAACACCAACCGATATCTGATAAGTAATGTCCAATTACCGCTCACCAGAGATCAGTACCCAACTACCAGCTCGATTTAATAACACCCGGCAATTTACCCTCTGATGCAAATAGCCGAAAACAAATCCGGCAGATACCGAATTTTCTTAAAAAGGCCCTCGGCCGGCCACAAATTGGGCACCGATTGTATGCTCTGACTTTAAATTTAGGTTTTCGCGTCGCTTTAATTCTGAGCGCTTTTTTTGCCAACTCATCCTCCTTATAAATCCGTTTTCAGCCAGGATTGCACGTACATGTCTTTTTCCTGGTGTGCGGATCTGTGTCTGGCGCACACTCCCGTACCTCAGAGAACGTCCGTTTGAGCCTTAGTTGTTCGCCTGAGTATTAAACTACCGATGTCGAACCTGACGGTTAGTTGCGGAAAGGCATACCCAGTAGGCGCAAGAGCTCTTTTCCCTCTTCATCATTTTGTGCAGATGTTACCACGCTGATGTTGAGCCCTTTTATCCTATCGATTTTATCGTAATCAATTTCAGGAAATATAATATGTTCTTTAATACCCAGGGAATAGTTGCCACGGCCGTCAAACGCTTTTTCTGAAATCCCTCTAAAATCACGAACACGAGGCAGAGCAACATTTACCAGTTTATAAAAAAAGTCGTACATACGGGTTCGCCTAAGCGTTACCATACACCCTATTGGCATTCCTTCGCGTAGTTTAAAGGCAGCAATCGATCTTTTAGCCCGCGTAATTACCGGTTGTTGCCCAGCAATAATCTTGAGCTCCTCCACCGCCGAGTCCAACAGCTTGATATTTTGAATCGCTTCACCCAACCCCATGTTCAGTGTAATTTTGTCCAGCTTGGGCACCTGCATGACATTTTTATAGTCAAAAGCTTTAATCAGCTTGGGGACGGCTTCTTTATGATAGAATTCTTTGAATTGTGACATTGTAATCCTCCGCCAATCGGACTCAACTATCCAGTGCCTCACCACATTTAACACAAACCCGGACCTTTTTACCATCCTCCAGCCGTTGCATCTTGACGCGCGTCGGTTTGACACATTTGTTACACATCAACATAACATTGGACCACTGAATCGGCATTTCTTTTTCGAGAATTCCGCCTTGCCTATTTTGGGCGGTAGGTCTACTGTGGCGTTTAGCCATATTTATCTTCTCGACAAGAATGCCGTTTTTCTTCTTTACGACTTTTAGAACTTTGCCGATTTTTCCTTTATCTTTGCCGACAATGACTTTTACCTTATCGTCCTTTTTAATGTGGCATTTATTTGCTAGCATAATTAGCTTCTCCGCTGTCAATTACAACACTTCTGGCGCCAGAGAGATGATTTTCATAAATCGTTTCGCACGCAGTTCTCTGGCCACAGGACCGAAAATACGGGTGCCGATAGGTTCTCTGGCAGCATTAATCAGCACCGCCGAGTTATCGTCAAATCGTATATAAGATCCATCCGGTCGCCGGATTTCCTTTTTGGTACGCACAATAACGGCCTTTAATACATCTCCCTTTTTTACTTTCGCATTAGGTATGGCCTCTTTGATGGATACAACAATGATATCCCCCACGGATGCATAGCGTCTGCGGGAACCACCAAGAACTTTAATGCAGTAAAGAACCTTTGCTCCCGAGTTATCGGCCACTGTTAATCGCGTCTCTGCTTGAATCATTTTTTTCTCATCCTTTTATGTCAAACAGCTTTTTCAACGATTTTGCTCACCCGCCATCGTTTCGATTTGCTAAGGGGACGGGACTCGGTTACGATCACTTTATCGCCTATCTGACATTCATTGCTTCCGTCATGAGCAGCAAATTTGGCGCGTCGCCTGATATACTTGTGATACAACTGATGCTTCACCAATCGTTCAACCAGCACAACAACCGTTTTATCCATCTTGTTGCTGACGACCGTCCCGATCATCTGCCTTTTTTTTCCTCGTTCTTTCATGGTGGCCACTATTTTTGCTCTTTCTCTTGGTTTAAAGCGACTTCACGAATTATAGTTTTTAACCTGGCGATATCATGTTTTGCCTGTTTCAATCTCTGAGGATTTTCAAGCTGACCGATTTCATGCTGAAAACGCAGGTTAAATAACTCTTCCTTCAGATCAGAAACTTTCTGTTCCATTTCATCCGGGCTCAAGTCTCTAATCTCACTGGTTTTCATACGGTATCGCTCCTCTCGACGAATTTTGTTTTTACTGCAAGCTTATGTGCCGCAAGTCGCAGAGCCTCTATGGCCATCTCCCTGGAAACTCCCTGCATCTCATAAAGAATTCTGCCTGGGCGTATAACTGCCTCCCAACCCTCAGGTGAGCCTTTACCTTTACCCATGCGCACTTCGGCGGGTTTTTTGGTGAAAGGCTTATCAGGAAAAATTCGAATCCATATACGTCCACCCCTCTTGATATGACGGGTCATTGCAATACGTGCCGCCTCAATTTGTTTGGCCGATAACTTACCACATTCCGTAGCTTGTAAGCCGAATTCTCCAAAATTCAGTGTGCTACCACGACGAGCGATACCTCTCATTCTGCCTTTTTGCTGCTTACGAAATTTTACTTTTTTGGGGCTCAACATACTCTTTATCTCCGCTCAGAAGCTAATTAGCTATATGGTGCATACATTCGATTTACGCGGATCGAGGCTGCTCTTACTGATTTTCAGTGACGAGCAATTAACTCTCGATTTCAACTTGGTCTTTTTTAAGGATTTCTCCCTTGAATATGAAAACTTTAACTCCAATAATGCCGTAGTTTGTGCGGGCTTCGATAAAACCGTAATCGATATCTGCCCTGAGTGTGTGCAAAGGAACTCGCCCCTCCCGATACCATTCGGTCCGGGCCATTTCTGCTCCCCCCAGTCGACCGGAGCATATGATTTTTACACCGAGAGCTCCAAACCGCATAGCGGATGAAACACCCCGTTTCATTGCTCGCCGGAACGCAACGCGTCTTTCAATCTGCAAGGCCACATTCTCTGCCACAAGCTGAGCATCGATTTCGGGTTTTCGTACCTCTTGGATGTCAATCATAATTTCGTGAGAGCTCATTTTTTCGAGATCTTTTTTTAATTGCGAAATCTCTGCGCCCTTTTTCCCGATCACAATTCCCGGCCTGGAGGTATAAATCCTCATTCGGACACGCTTGGACGATCGCTCGATTTCAATCCTGGAAACTCCTGCATGGTAAAGCTTCTTTTTAATGAATGTACGAAACTTATGGTCTTCGTAAATATAGTCGGCGTAATTTTTCCCGCCAAACCAGCGTGACTCCCACGTTTTGACAATTCCCAGTCTCAATCCAATCGGATTTACTTTCTGGCCCAAGCTTTACCTCCTTTGTTAAACCGAAGTTTCCTCAGCCAAAATAACAGTAATGTGGCTGGTTTTTTTCAATATTCGTGTTCCTCGGCCCCGTGCCCTCGCTTTCCAGCGTTTTAGAGTGGGACCCTGATCCGCGATGATGTTGCGAATAACCAGCAGATCAATATCAATATCCGGATTCTGGTCTGCGTTTGCAACTGCAGAACGAACAACCTTTTCCAGGATGTTTGCCGCCTTTTGGGGCATAAATGTGAGAGTTTGCAACCCGGTTTCCACAGGTTTGCCTTTTATGGCTCCAACCACTTTCCTCACTTTACGTGGCGAAATGCGAACATATTTTGATACAGCTTTAACCTCCATTGTCGGTAGCCCTTTTTTAACCGTTAGATCCTCTAAGGAAAATTTTTATCGAACGCCTTATCTCTTCAATTTGGATTTTTTATCACCGGCATGTCCGTAAAATGTACGCGTCGGTGAAAATTCACCCAGTTTATGGCCTACCATATTCTCAGAAATGAAAACCGGAACAAATTTTCTACCGTTGTGTACAGCCAATGTAATGCCAACCATCTCTGGAACAATTGTGGAGCGTCGTGACCAGGTTTTGATAACCCTGCTGCTGCGCGCTTCCTGAGCCATCAGCACTTTGTTCATTAATTTCGGTTCAATATAAGGACCTTTTTTCAACGATCGCGGCATAGGTTCTCCAAATAGCTTAGTCCATCGATTCGTAAATTCGATCACGAATTTACTTACTCAGGACTAAGTGCTGAGTAAGCAATTAGATTGAATTGATCGAGTTGTATACGTTACTATATCTGCAAATCGAAGCACTTAGTTAAAAGTTACTTTCGCTTTTTAACAATAAGTCGATTACTACGTTTATTCTTACGAGTTTTATATCCTTTGGTAGGCCAACCCCAAGGGCTGCATGGATGACGTCCACCGGAGGAACGTCCCTCACCGCCGCCCATCGGGTGATCAACCGGGTTCATCGCAACTCCTCTAACTTTTGGTCGTTTGCCAAACCATCGTTGGCGACCGGCCTTGCCTAATGAGATGTTCTCATGGGCGACATTGCCCAATTGCCCGATGGTGGCTTTGCATTTCAAAAGTACCATGCGAACTTCACCGGACGGCAACTTTATTAAAGCATATGGATCTTCTTTTGCCATCAGTTGAGCATAGGTTCCTGCGCTTCGGACAATTTGTCCGCCTTTTCCCTCACGCAGTTCAATGTTATGTATCTGCGTACCTAACGGAATATTACCCAATGGTAACGTATTGCCCGGTTTAATATCCGCGTCGGGACCGGACTCCACCACATCATTTACCCTCAGGTGCTGCGGCGCCAAAATATAACGTTTTTCACCATCGGAATAATGAAGCAGGGCAATGTTTGCCGACCGGTTGGGATCATACTCAATTGACGCTACTTTCGCAGGTATACCGGTTTTGTCCCGTTTAAAATCGATAATACGGTAATGGCGTTTGTGACCACCTCCACGATGCCGGCAAGTGATGCGTCCATTAGAATTGCGCCCACCGGATTTTTTGATAACCTTCAGCAGACGCCTTTCCGGCTTTGTCTTGGTGAGTTCACCAAAAGATTCATAGGTTTGAAATCGTCGCCCCGGAGACGTCGGTTTTACCTTTTTGGTTGCCATTTTTTCACTCCTGTCGTCGACACAGCGGAAAACTCAATCCAACCATGTCACTGTTTGCCGCCTAGACCCCCTCAAAAAAATCAATCCGTTCGCCCGGCAGCAAGGTTACGATCGCTTTTTTCCAATCCCGACGTTTCCCAACAGTCCGTCCCCGGCGCTTTCTTTTGCCCGTTATCTGCATTGTTTTGACATCAGTCACTTTTACGTTAAAAATATCTTCAATTGCTCGCTTAATTTCGATCCGGTTAGCCCGGCGGTCCACCTCGAAGGTCAGCTGATTATACATCTCTTTCTGAATACTGGTTTTTTCTGTAATTAAAGGTCGTTTAATGATTTCATGGGTAATCATGAGAGCAACCTCCTCTCAATAGTCTTTATCGCAGGCTCCAGCAAAACCAACATACGGTCCTTAAGTATGTCATAGACGTTCAATCCCTCGCTTCTTAGCACCTTAACGCCGGTAACATTTCGAGACGACATTTCCAAATTTTCATTCTGCTTTTCAGTGACGATCAGGGCGTTTTCGAGCTCAAGCTTTTCCAGCAGATTGACCAACTCTTTGGTTTTGATCGCATCGAGTTCAATTTGATCTAACACCAACAGTTCATTTTCCTGCATCTTACTGCTCAGCGCCATCTTTAGCGCTAGTTTTCTGACTTTTTTCGGTACGTTGTACGAATATCTTCTCCCGTCGGGTCCAAAAGCAACTCCGCCACCCCGAAGCAGTGGAGATTTTATATCTCCGCGTCTGGCCCGACCTGTTCCTTTCTGTCGAAAAAGTTTTCTGCCACTGCCCCTCACATCACTGCGATGCTTAACCGATGCTGTCCCCGAACGCCGATTAGCCAGTTGCATGACCACAACTTCGTGCAATACACTTGTCTTTATGGGAACATTAAAGACATCATCCGCAAGTTCTACCTGCGATACGCTTTTGCCTTCTACATTTTGTACATCTAGAACCGCCATACCTATCCCTACCCACTGATTAAATCCCATAAAAAATGGTTCATTAATCCTTTTTAAACTTCAATTTGTTAATGGCAACCAGACCTGCAGCAGCACCTGGGACGGCACCTTTTAACAGAATCATGTTCGCGTCCGAGCGAATGTCGAAAACTTCTATATTCCGAGCAGTTTTCCGTTCGTTCCCATAGTGACCCGGCATTTTTTTGCCTTTAATCACTTTCGCGGGATAAGCGCTGCATCCAATCGACCCCGGCCTTCTGATATTTTTACTTCCATGGGTCATAGGGCCTCGATGAAACCCGTAACGTTTAATAACACCGGAAAAACCGCGTCCTTTGGAATTGCCGACAACATCAACCCGTTCCCCGATCTCGAACAATTCGACGGTAATTTCCTGCCCAAGACTATATTTTTCAGGATTTTCAACCGAAAATTCCCTTAAATATCGAAAGCATTTATCACCGCTCTTTTTAAGGTGTCCCTGCTGGGGTTTATTGGTCCGGTTTTTCTTCTTTACACCGAAACCCAGCTGCAACGCATCATAACCGTCCGTGGCTTTTGTTTTAATTTGAGTCACGACACACGGACCCGCTTCAATTACCGTCACCGGGACATATCGTCCTTCGGGAGTAAACAAGCCTGTCATTCCTAATTTTTTTCCTAATAGTCCTCTACTCATGGCCCAACATATCCCTGTTGTCT
Organism: Desulfobacterales bacterium; assembly: GCA_050121225.1. GTDB lineage: Bacteria > Desulfobacterota > Desulfobacteria > Desulfobacterales > JAFDCJ01 > JAFDCJ01. The sequence goes on along the minus strand of JASFJP010000133.1, from coordinate 569 downwards.
GGCTGTATTCATTATAATCAGCAGCGTGTTGATCTATTTATCAACGGAAACCAAGAATATAGGGATTCAGAAATTTACAAAGCGTCGTCGTCCAACAATCTCCGAATCCCTAAATTTTAAGATTGCACGCTAAAGCTTAATCTCAACATCAACTCCGGGGGAGAGATCCAACTTCATCAAAGCATCAACGGTTTGCTGAGTGGGTTCAAGAATGTCGAGTAGTCTTTTGTGGGTCCGCATCTCGAATTGTTCACGGGACTTTTTGTCGATGTGGGGAGAACGCAAAACACAGTATTTGTTGATACGCGTCGGCAAAGGAATCGGGCCGACAACTTTTGCGCCTGTTTTTGTCGCCGTATCTACAATATCGGATGCAGACTGATCAAGCAGCTTATAATCATATGCTTTAAGCCTGATCCTAATCTTGGTGTTCGTTATCATTCCTTTTAATCTCTTTTATTATTCAATAATATCACTGACCACACCGGCACCCACCGTGCGACCACCTTCACGAACCGCAAAACGCAACTCCTTCTCCATTGCTATCGGCGTTATCAGATCCGCTTCTA
>JASFJP010000132.1:0-9568 GCA_050121225.1 Desulfobacterales bacterium | reverse complement strand
GAACCTGGTTGCCCGAAAAAACTTCGCGCATGCTGGACCGGCAAAAACTGAATTAAACCGACCGATGTTATTGTCATGATAACGAAAGCTGGGTCTAAATCGCTGCCACTTACGAGGTTCGCCCCGCGGAGCCTGCGGATGGTTACAGATGACCAGAGACGGTAACGACCGAGTCAAAGACCTTTTCGCCGCCAGCTCGTGCGATGTGACACCGGCATCCGCACGTCATGCGGCTTGCGTTCTGTATGCGCCGATCTCGCACGATCCCGAGGTCTCGAGTCAATGCGCGTCCGTCCTGTCGGATACCGAGCTGCAGAGAGCGAACCGCTTTGTAAACGAATTCGACAAGGCCCAGTTCAAACAGCGCCGGGCATTTCGCCGGTTCTGTGGCGCTCTCGCGCTCGAATCTTCGCAGCCCTTATCGCAGATCGCTTTCGAGGAGACAGAAAACGGGCGTCCCCACCTTTCCAGTCTGCCGGATTTCTGGTTTAGTTTTTCCTCCTGCCGGTTCGGTTTTCTCGGGGCATGGTCGTCGACACATGGGGTCGGCGTCGACGTTGAAGATCAAACGAGGAATCTGGAGGCTTTAGAACTCGCTCATCGGTTTTTTTCGGGAGCCGAGGCAAATGCTGTTGAAAGGGTAGACGGTTTGGAGCGCCTGCGGACTTTCTTCCAATTCTGGAGCCTCAAGGAAGCGGCGCTGAAATCCATCGGGGAGGGATTGCCCTTTGGCCTCGATGCTTTCGAATTCGAGTTGGACCCAAATCTGCGTGTCGTTCATGCGCCCCCTGACCACGGCGGGCCAGAGCAATTTGACGCCCACGTGATCGAGGGAACTGACAATAGTTGCGCCGCTCTTGTCATTAGAAGCTTGGCCTGATGTCACGGGGGGCTAAGGGCAGCCACCTGAATCACCCCCTTTGTTGCAACGTTGAGGATACGTCTTGAGACGCAGAGCGTTAGTGTTTAGTCACCTCAAATTGCTTTCATCTCTCAAACCTCACATGAAACTCAACGCTACTATACTCAATAGTAAGGTAATCTTTAGTGATACTATCCCGGGTATTGAGGTATTCAGAAATCTCAAATTCCAAGCACCAAATTATAGAGCGTTTGGATCAAAGCACAGGCGTTATGGATAACTCAAAGAAGGCTTGCAAAACCACCGATATCGGAACGTTATTCTGACAAACGCTATACAATGACACGACACTAGGGCGTCGAATCGCTCCGGAGGCGCAGTGGCTGCCACTTCAGATAGGTCAGGGAGCGCCACAACCACTCCATGGGGCCAAAGCGGAAGCGTCTCGACCACCATTGACACGCGACGACCTGCACGGCAAAGATCATCACCGCCCAGGCGGTGACGGCGGCTGGCCCCAGTCGAAAGGTCTGGCCGAAGCCGTACCCGTAGAACAACGTGGTGAACATCAGGGACTGGGTCAGGTAGACAGTCAGGGCCAGGCGGCCGACCGCGATCAGGGGCGCAATGGCGGCGCTTCCGCGGGGAGACTGTGCGACGAGGATGAGCGTTGCCGCATAGCCAAGGGCGAGAGCTGCAGTCCCAAAAGCGAAGAGGAGATCGCCGGCGAACTGTACACCCGGACCGGCTTGTTGTGATCGGTACACCGCGTATCCGGCGGTGCCGGCGAGGATCCGCTCCACCACCATTGCCGAGAGCCCAAACCCCAGCCCCCAGGCCCGCACGCGGGCAATCGGCGCCGCGTAGCCGGGGATGTCACGCAGGATCCCGGATCGGCCGACGGAAAACCCGAGGAGAAACATCGCAAAGACCGCCAGGCCGGACTCCGGCGAGGCGATGTCTTCGAGGGGATTCGCGGGGATCGCGCTGGCGTTGTCAGCCGCGACCTCGGCAAGCGACCCGGTGGCGTACACGTGGTCGCTTTGCTCCCGCTCGAGTAGAGCACGGGCTTCGCCGACGCTTCGGATCTCTTCCGATTCGGTGGGTTGGTCCTGGGTCGAGACAAAGCGGGCCAGGGGAAAGACCAGCATGAGTCCGACAGTCAGGAAAAGGAGCATCCGCGTGGGCAGACGACGCACGACGAGGAGACCGACGCCGAGCTCCGCGTAAAGCATTAGGATGTCGCCGTCGTACAGCAGCGCGTGAGCGGCCCCGATGGCGAAAAGCACGGCCAGCCGCCGGAGGTAGATGGGGAGAATGCGGAAGCCCCGTGCATGGGCGCGCTGCAGCTGCACCGCAAAGCCGAAGCCGAACAGCATGGAGAATAGAGTCCACGACTTCGACTCGAAGAAGACGCGCATGATCGCGAACGCGAGCTGGTCGGTCGGGACGTTCCAGGCGATCGAGTCGGCGCCGAAGCCGTACATGTTCACCAGCAGCACGCCGAAGAGAGCGAAGCCGCGGACCATATCGACCTCGACGATGCGCGCGGCCGGGGCAACCGGTACAGGTATCCCTCGATTCAACGCTGGACCTTTATTCCAGCTTTTGTATTTCCCATAAGGTGCTGCCTGGACAATCACAAAGCTCATCAAGCTTATCGTCTATTATCTCGAGCTCAGAACCTTCGTAACCACTCGTAAACAAGGCCCATTCTTCAAGAGAAGGCGCTCTTAAAACAAACGTAAAATCTTTTTCACCCATCAGGCCGACAATCGGGTGACGAATATAGACCTCTAGCCGCTCACCACCCTTCATTTTCTTTGCGGCCTTGAGCCACTCCGCGGCAAGTGCTTTTATAGCCCCATCAGTTGCGTCTTCATCCTGCTCACAGTTATAGATCTGAACGACTCCAGCCGCATAGGCCGGAGCAGCAACAATCATCAGCATGAAAACAAACATCAACCCCACTATAGTCCTCATAACATATTCCTCCTCTTTTTGGTTTTTTTGCCAATGTCATCTCTTTTAAATGAGCGAAAGACTTTTGTCAATGGATGATCCCGCAATTTTATCGCTGAAGCATGAATGAAGCGGAGAGGGCATACACTAAGTCATGAAAAAATTTTTCATTTTGGTGGATCACCCTTCCGTGTTCTGGTTTCATGTGCCGGGTTTCACGTGTCAGCAAAAGAATTCGACCCCTTGGGTCGCGGGTGCTCATGAAATGGACTTTCTTTCACCGGTTTTGGCCTTCAGTTTTATCCAAATTAGGGTTCAAGGGTCAGGATTCAGTATTCACTGACACCTGACACCTGAAAGCATTAGCAGATTTGGCCTATGGCAGAACCGGTTATCGCTGACCCCCGGCGGCGGGATCTTCGACTGGCCCTGCTTCCGGCCCGAAGGGCCTACAGCCCGGAGGGAGGACCAGATTTTCAATGTTAGACTAAATTCAGACAAAAAGGGATGTTCTGAATATTAATTCGCATAGCACTACCATTCGAGATAAATTAAGTTGTAGAGCTAATATTCACAAGTATTGCCTTATTGTGGTTTGTTCTAGCCTTATCTACGACACCTGCAAGTTGGTAAGCGGTTTCTAACGCGACCATAATTCCTTCCTCTTTATTAAACATCTCGGCAGCATCCTTTGCTGCCACGTTCGTATATGTGCCAGATCGAATTAAACCACTTTCATGAAAATGGGATACAGCAGGCGCAACAATGATCGACCCAATACCTCCTATATAGTAATCGGACTGTTCGAGCCCTGGTATACTATAGGTGTGAATAAAGGGGTAATAGTTTAAAGTATCAATCGATGAATATCCCATTTTTCCTTTACTCAATATAGGACAACTTTCCGACTCTGCCGCATAGATTTCGCAAGTCGATGTCCCTTCTATATTGTCCGCCATGAATTCTGAAGCGGTTCCTAAGAAATTAGCACCACCACCACAGCTACCTACAACTATATCTGGATACTTATCAAGATTCAGTAACTGTTGTTTAGCTTCAACGCCTATAATTGACTGTGGGATGACAAAATATCCATATACACTACCAAATATGTATACTGCGTTTTCTAGTGTTTTTGTATACTCTATCGCCTTATCGGTCGATAATGTAAGCAAGTCTTTATGGTATTCATCGTGTTCAACCACTCTTACAATAGCACCTAAACCCTCCATTTTAGACTTCCTGTTAGGCCTCGCTTGATTGCTTTCTTCATCAATGAAGCATATTACGGTTAGACCAAAATCGTTAGCAGCCAATGCTAAAGCTATTCCCCAATTACCTGTTGTTTCGGTTACAATTGTTCTTATTCCATCTTTAGCACATAAATAGGCTATTAAATATGCACTATTCATCTTGTGATTGCCTGATGGCGTTTTCCCCTCATCTTTTATATATATTTCACAGGTTGTCCCTATCGCTTTTTCGAAGTTTCTTGCCCGAAACAAAGGTGTTTCACGATAGTTGGCCAGCTTCTTCATTACTGCTGTTGGAATTTCGATAATGCTTTCTCTAGAGGTTTCGAATTCAATAAGCGATTTTGGTAGTATCTCAGAGAGCGCATCTAAATCACATTCTGTCGAGGTGCCTTGGGAGAACAATCTATAATTAAAATAGCTGTTTATATTCCTATAATAACCATTCACGTGGCCTATTCTCCTTTCAAGTCCGTTTCTGTAATATATTTGTATCTTTATGACTTCGGCTGATAGACATTTTTCAATTGCTACAGTGTCTTCTTGCGCAGCAGTTCCCTGGCTCCCATCCCTCAGTGGCTCAGGCCCTGGAAGTGTCACCCAGGTTGCGATAAATTGAGAGATGTCCAAATATAAATTCTATGGAAATCATTTCAGATATAATACGGATACATTAATCACACTCAGCAATCAACGAAGAATTCAATTTTTGGTCCGAGCAGACATTAACAGTGCAACTTAAATGCTCGAGGAGCCTGATTGCATAATTCATCAGGTAAGATAAAAATTTTTGGCTTGCCTAAAAGTGTATGTTGCGTGACTGATGAAAACATTGGGAAGGATCCGGAATATTTTATATATTTTTTGAGTTAATGGAAAATAAAAGTAGGATAAAAATACGAGTCTTGCTACGACAATGATAGTCCTCATTTAAGTTACTCACTCACATAACGGGGATACCTTCTTTTGGCCTGTTTCGCCGCTGAAAGATCAATTTCAAGGGTTAAAAACGGTCGCTCGGTTGAGCTAGTGCCCAGCACCGTACCCTGATCCGGTTCGATAATCCAGCCATGGCCACCCCATGCATGACCCCGCGCGTCTACCCCGCCGCGATTGGAAGACAGGCAAAAGGCGCCACTCATCACGGCCGCCGCCCGACCGCCCATGATCCATTTTTCTGTGGTTGGGGCTTCTGTGGCACGTGAACAAATAAGCAGCTGCGCTCCCTGACGGCCGTAAGCGCGGGCATGCTCGGTAAACCACAGTTCAGTACAGACCAAAAAACCCATCGTTCCATGTGCGGTTTCGGCTGTATCAAAGCGTTTCTCACCCCGTTCATACCAAGTTGCCTCCCAAAAATCCGGTTCATCTGGCAGATAATACTTATAATGCGTCGACTGATAGCCACGTTCAACTTGCCATGCAAACGCTTCATTGAGCCGCCGCCCATCAAGCGTTACCGGTCTTGAGCCTAATACCGTCGCTCCACCAAGCTCTGCTAAACGAGGCAACCATTCATCGTGCAAAGCTACCGCATTGGCCCACACAGCCGGGTCAAAATCACGGGTCGCCGCCATCCACGGCGCAAACGGCATTTCCGGCAACACCACCACATCACTCTGATGCTCACCCACATGCGCCACAAGCGCCTGCCACGCGGCCGCAAACAGCTCAGACTCATTTGGTAATTCACAGATGGTGGCTGTTATTCTTTGTTTTATCATAACCCTTACATTTAATTTGGGTTTTATAGCCTCAGGCACTGTATATCTTCAAAAGATTTCATCCAATCCTTGCCTGATCTTAAAGGAATTCCCGTGGCTGCATAGGACAATTTTGGCGGGCCTGAAGGTAACCAGCACAATGCCCTGCGACCCGACTGCCTGTGAGATAGTACTACTCGTATTGGCTTATGGTATGATCGGTGGGTAGCAAGGCCTTACCGGTGATCATGAATATTATTAACGGCCCTCGCTCTTGTAACGACCTGAAACTCAACCATTCTTACCATAATCGCTACCATGTTCATATTGTTAATAATAGTCTACACAAAAGCGAACGAACCGCCCAGTTTTTTTTCGGTCGCCCTTTCAAGTACGATAGTAGCGATCGCCACATCCATAGCGCCGGTCCCGATGGGAATGCACAGGATTCGATCAAATTTGGAAATTTCACCCTGCTTTTTGCCGGCGGCAATTTCACCGATAGTGGCATAAATATCATCTTCGCCTATCGCTTTTTTTTCCGCCAATTCCTTGAGAGCACCGCGGTGCAGACATTGCTCAACGTGATCCACGATAATTTTATCCGCGCCGAGGATGAATTCATTTTCGCATTCCTGATATGATCCCATAGCAAACAATATCGTGCCGGGCTGAACCCAGTCATTTTTCACGAATTTTTCCTTGGATTGTGTCACGCAAATAATGGCATCGCCCTGGGCGGCCTCTTTGGGGGTCTCCGTAATATTGATCTTACCCTTTACATATTCTTGCATGTTTTCGGTAAATATTTTAGCGGTCTGCCGGTTGATGTCGTATACCCTAATTTCTTCAATATCAAAAAATTCGGAAATCGCCATGGTTTGTGTATGCCCCTGCATACCGGCGCCATATAAACCCAGTCGGATTGATTTATCCTTATGAAGGTATTTCAGCGCTACCGCAGTCTGAGCGCCTGTGCGCCAGTTTGTAATCAACGCACCATCCATAACCGCACGGAAATTTCCAATTCTGGGATCTAAGAGCAGAATCATTGACGTGATATAGGGCAGTCCCCGTTTTTTTCTTTCACCCAATAATCCACCAGCCCATTTGATACCGGCAGAATCAAGCCACCCCACATAAGCGGGCATGGCGTTCATAAAGCCCTCATAAGGCGGGTAGACCGCGGTTTCCCCCAAATCAAGTCCTATTTTAGGTGGATTGATGGTCTTACCTTCCCCGAAATCTATGAAGGTTCTATCAACGGTCTCCACCACGTCTTTCATTGTAAGGACTTGTTCAATGTCCGATTGGCTCAGAAGTTTAGTTTGCATTGTGTTGTGCCTTTAGACGCTGTTTAGTTAGATGTTTTAGCAATTTCGATTTCATCTTGCCGAAACTTTGACTTCCCTTGCAACGTCTATTACTTTGGGATCAAAATAAATTCAATACTATTTGCAATACAGATATGCCCAATACTAGGCATGGAATCTCCGAGTAAACGATAGATTATTGGATGTCTCTTGATGAAATTGTAAAATACCGGATTCGTTACGCTCGTTATTTATGCCTTCTTGACCTTCATCCAAGGTCCTGATAATAAACTGGAGCAACATCATTGGAATACGGGTTAGTTGGAACGATGGCCGACAGATCATATCCCAGGAAACTGGCCACCATGTTACTCTTATAATTAATGTAGCCGACTCCCGGCCGGATAAATCCACTGAAACCGGATTCTGCAGGGATCGGATCCAGGGCCGTGGCCAGATTGGCCCCCAATACCAACAAGATGGATAGAGCCGTAAAGACAAAATAGCCTGACTTTCTAATCTATTCCTCCTTTTCTGCCTAATATTTGAAGCATTCCTTGAAACTTAAATAAAAAGTCAAAATTTCCAGTTAGCATTTATGGCCAAAAAGAAAAGATCGTTACGCTTGTAGTCACCTTTAAGCAGGTCATTGTCTATTTTGGCCTTGCCGTAATCGGCATACACGAACTGTGCCCCGGTTGAGAGCCGTTCGCTCCACTTGTATTGCGCTCCGGTGGCGTAGCGAATCTGGCGATCGATGGGCATGTCCGGTGTACGATCTTCAAAATCCACCGGCGATGTGTCGTAGGAAAACCCAAGCTGCAGCAGCCATTTTTCCTTCGGGCGAAAATGGACGCCCGCAGCAAACTTCCAGGTATCCTTCCAATTACGTGGAATTTGTACAGATCCCCGACTGGTGGAGATGTTGACGTCTTCAAATCCACTCCAATTTTCCCAGCCGACTTTACCGAGCAGCGCCCAGCGATCATTGAGTTCATGGTAACCGGAAAAGTGGATAAAGCGCGCCAGCGTGATTTCGGTGTCCACCGCTGCATCGGCGTTTATAACCGGTCCGCTGAATTTGACATCACCATCGAACTCAGGTTCGATTTTCGATTGATAGACCAGGCCGAACCTTGTGCGCTCACTAACCTCGAACAGGGCTCCCAGTCCGAAACCGAAAGCCAGGTCATCACCGTCGATTTCTACCGTACCGATGCCGTTGGGGGGCGGTGCTTTGGCTTTCATTTCCAAATTGGCATACATAATCTGGGGACCGCCGCCCAGCGAAAGCCAGTTGTTCACCCGGTAGGCTATGGACGGGTAAAACGTCAGCGTGAGCAGCTTAACCTCTGTATTCAGATAGCGGCCGGTCCAGCCACTGTCGTAATCAAGGACGGCTCCGGAAAGTGAAATGATGTTGCCCCCCAATTTCCATCTGTCGTTTAGACTGTGGACGTAAAAGGCACTCAGCAGCGGGGCCAATCCCCCTGCATCACCGCCGTCTCCTCCTGAAATAGGCGTATCGTCATCCGGATCGAACTTGACGGTTGAATAGATAAGCCCGCCCGTCGCCATCAGATCCTTGCCCTTAATGCGGGTCATACCGGCGGTGTTGTGTAACGATGTGGATGCATCCGCGGCCACAGCGCCGGAACCCGCATCGGCAACGCCCATACTCGGTGTGCCGAACTCACTTAGCCAAAGCCCCCCGGCAAAAGCGATACATGGTATGGCTAAGAATAAAGCGGGAACTAGGGCCACAAACAAATGACAGACAATATTAGTTTTCTCGCCTTTCTTCTTTTCCCGATACCTCTTCATCATTTTGCCTCCTGATTTGTTACCTCAACAGAAATTATCTTTCAGAATAAAACTATAAAAATCAGTTTGCTCCGTCAATTCCTTATTGAAAGACTTCTTCAAGCGGTGCCCCTTGTGCTGAAGCGGGCGGCGTCATTCCCAGAACCGCGGCAATAGTCGGCGGAACATCCACGGGATGAATTCGGCGGTGAACCGTTTTGGACTGAATCGCCGGTAGAAAAAACGGACAATATCATCGACACTGAACTTCTGGCCGACCTCCAAATCCACTGTTTCCTCTTTATAAGGTAAATCTTCCATGAAACCGAGTACAGCGCCTTGGGTCGTTGCCCACTCTTTAGAATCTCCGTCCGGATCAATGATAAGGCTCGCACTGTGACCGGCGATAGATCTCTCCGATTTGAAATATAAATGGTCATTCCTTTTCATCAAGAGCCTCTAGGTCAGCTAAATCTTTTTTTCTTCCAACATATCTCTTGTTTTTTATGAACTGTTCACGACCAATATAGTGAACTTTAAAATCTTCATATCTTGCGACAACTCGTCCAGCAAAAGCCTCATCCCATGATACGCCGCCGATTGAGGTAATAATATCAATTCTGACAGGAGGCGCTCCAAGTTGGATAATCTGCCCCGGCTTTTCAAAATCTA
>JASFJP010000131.1:0-9571 GCA_050121225.1 Desulfobacterales bacterium | reverse complement strand
TTGTTGGAGACCAGTTAGAGCACTTTAACCGGGAACCGTGAACGCTGAACCGCTCAACCTAGGTTACTTTTAATAATCACTGGTAAATTTTTCTCCCTCGCACACTTCTTCAACCCTTTCGCCAACAAGATAGCCCTTGTCCCACTCGCGCTTGGTTACTTTGCGACACTTTGTTTGTTGGTCCACAGGCCCTGGAATCGCCTCGATGGCATGATCCTCTGTATGATCATAATAGACAACTCGTTTATTCGTCACGGCCGCTTCTCTTAGGATTTGATGGTGCTGGTCGACAGCGTTGCCGACAATCGCGCCTAACAACGTTCCAACACCGGCTCCGATGAGGGTGCTTTTGGTGTTCCTGCCGATAAGCTGTCCCGAGAGGGCACCAACCCCTGCTCCGATTGCCGCGCCGCGTTGGGTGTTATAATGGCCCGGATAGGTGCTGGCACATGAAATCAGAAACACAAACGCAATTGACATCAGTAAACCATATTTAAGTTGTTTCATCTTTATCTCCTCCTTTTAAGTAACCTGAGATCCCTTAGCTGGTTAACTAGTCGATCTGATCCTTTGGATTTACTCCTGCATATTAAGTGTTGCGAGAATTCTCTTTCTTGGAGCGAATGCTATCATGGATATTGCCCTTGCTTTTGGTTATCGCCATACCATTTGCTACTTAAGACGTTTGACGGGGAGAATTGGTTTACATTGACAAAAAAATAAAGCCTAATAATTGTAAACTGTAATCTTGTCGCTCAATGCCATGAACGGGTAATTTGGCATCTCCGGACGATTGAGATCGGTGACGGCAAATCCATACTGTTTCTCCCAGCCTTCTGATAGGGAAATACTTTTTATCAATTTTGAAAAATCCTGCGAATAGATCTGAAATTTCAAATTGGAATAGAACACTTTGGTCTTCAGACCATCCGCTGCGAGTGGGTTCTTGTCTTTCATAAGGCGTTCAAAGGAATACAGTAAGAGCTCATTATGGCCGTCACCATCGTAATCGTGAACTCCAACAAGCCTGATCTCCTGGTTAGGTGACGTGGCATTCAGTGATTCTGTTTGTAACAGATTCAATTGACCGTCCAACTTATACAAATTCATTTTATTATCTGCAGCATATAAATATCTTGCATGGTTGGAAGCAGATCCGCCAGCAGCAACACTCAGAATAGAGTTTTTGGCATCAAAGCGCTGGATCGTTTTTCCGGATCTAGAAAATTTGTAGATTCCGCCGTCATCCTCGCGAAACTTAAACGACGTAAATTTGTGAGCGTATAAAGATTGGCTACCGTTGTTATTTAAATCAACCAGCAGAACACGAACGCCGGTGTAATATTCGCCCATACGTGTAACCCAATTTGTCTTGCCATAGCTGTCAACACTGATGACATAGGTTTGCATATCATGGGTTCCGTTGTGCACCTCGTGATTTCCATCAGCTGAAGCGTATGTACCGATGATAATGTCAGGTCTCCCTCGATTGTTCTCCCATATGACGATGTTTTGTGGCCTGGGTCCAATAAGATAGCGCCACAATTCTGTAGCCCGCTGGTCATAAACGATGATGCCGCGTGGTTTCAAGGCGTGATTGGCAGTGGTGATGGCGATAACTTCCTTGCGGCCGTCCAGGTCAATATCAGCCAACTTGGCGATTCTTCCACCACCGTCGGGTTTGCCGCGATGGTGCTGCCTGATTTTTCTGACATGCTGCCACAGTACTTCTCCATCGCGGTTTAAAAGCAAGAGATGCACTTTGTTATAATCTACTCCCGACAAACCGATGACCGGTTGTGAATCCCAATCATCAATCAGATTTACCGTGATTGGGAATTTGAATTTCTTTGTCCATAAAGTCGATCCGTCGGATTTTAACGCATATAGGCTGCTGCCTGAGGCGGTAATAATTTCCTCCTCGCCGTCACTATGCAGATCATAGGCGATTGAATTTGAATAGTTCTCAACATCCCGATGGGTGATGGTCAGCATCGAAACAGGCTCTCGCCGGCGTGAGACAGGAACGGTGGATCCAATCCGGATAGGAAATGCGTGGTTTGCCTGCAGGTTCACCTTTTCTCGATAAAGAGTTTGTCCGCCCTTTTTGACGATAATCGTGGTTTGTCCGGCAAAAGCCGGCAACCGATGCCGACCGGCCTTTAGTCGATGCCCGATTTCAGATGTTCCGGCCCAAACGTCAATCCCATCGACGCGTGTGTCAATTAAAATGGTGGTGCGATCTCCTTTGGGGGGAGTATGAGAGAAAATAATATCTCCGTTGCCTTCGATATAGCCGAACTGGGGTGTCTGGCGGCTGTGGGATTGTTTGGTGATGCTTGGACGCACGGTGGCGTATATTTCGGTTGCCGTTATGTGTCCGTCGGAGTTGATATCCGCCGCTCCGGATAATGCCGCCAGTAGATGATCCGTAAACAACCCGTGGCCTTCGGCTTCTACAGCCTGCTCCGATCGGCTACCCGCGGTGAGTATTTGAATACTTCGGGACTGCATCATTTTTTTGATATAGGTGGAATCTTGTTTTGGATGCCGTTTTATCGAGCGGGTCAGACCTAAGCCGGAGTAGCAGGAATCAAAAGCCAGCAGGATGTGCTTGGCCTTGAAATTTTTGATCGTGCGATTCAACTGGTCCATGGGCAGCATTGTACTCTCCCAGTCATATGTATCCGCATCCACGGGTACGATATAGCCTCTCTCCCGTCCTCCAGGCAAATCCTCAGTCTGTCCGTGTCCGGCAAAATAGAAGACCACTCTTGAGTTCGCATCAACGGATTGGCGAATCGTCTCCAGTTGGCGTAGAATATTTTGCTTTGTGGCTTTTTGATTGGTGAGGGTGAATACGTGAAAGTCCTTTGTCTTCAGCACAGCTGCAATCTCTGTGGCATCTTTTGCAGCGTATTCCAAGTTTGGCCATTGGTGATATTGATTAATTCCCACGACCAGAGCATAAGATGACGAATAGCCGGGTTGATAACCCGCAGCCAGCAAACCTGGCGGCCCAGTCATACAGATGATACACAAAATGATCAGCGTGCGTCGCATTCAACATTTCCTTTGCCGTTCACCTCGGCGGATCGTTATCTTTCCATATTCGCTTTCGAATAGCTAGTCAGGTTCAGTACCGCTTGGGCGGCATCCGTTCGATTTGAAGCCCGGTTCGATTCCATGCCCCGAACACCAACCAACTGCTCCAAAGTTTTAAATAATGCGGAGTCGGGGTGAATATCTTCTTTGCCCATAAGAAATTCAAGTTCGTCGGGTTTGTGCATAAACGCAAATAATTTAACGGTCTCCGTGCCAAAAGGCCAAAGGGCGAGGCATCTACCGGTCAGAATCCGTTTATCTCCCGGTGCCAATAGCTGAAGCTCAGATTTATCATATGGATGCAAGACATGCACTGCGCCGGAAGGATCAACATCGATCAAAAGTAGATACGCGGGCCTTTCAGTGCGAATTTCAAATCCGAAGGTTTCATTTTCACTGATAATGCTTTTTTGATATGGCCCGATGAGTTCGATTCCAACGTTAAACTGCTGATGGGGATAGGCGAGATTGATCAATGGTTGAACGCGCAGATGCCGCCGAATGCGATCCAACACCTGATGAATCTCAAACGACGTAAATCGGCAGAGAGGATGCATATTGGGCAGAGCCAGGACGAGACCATCTCCATCTTTGGTGAGGATGAGATCCGGGTAATTGTTGACAATTTTTACGCCATCAATCCGTGAAATCTTGGCGTTTAAAAAGGGCAACTGCTCCGTGATCCGAATCCGCAGGGTTGGCTCTGAGGTCGTCGAAGTCTCCGTTTTTGTCCCAAGAGCACCACCCGAGCGCACGAAAAACGCCCTGGCGTGCAAGAGATCAGCGTTCTCTCCTTGCCTTGGCAACGCCTGTGGCGTTTGTTTGAAGCGCTGCTGAACTTGTGACCTTAAGGCTGTATACAGCTCTATCTGGCTCCACTCACCGTCATTATTGGTGTCAATCTGCACTTGACCCGCCAGCACTCTTAAAAGAGAATCCGTTAAAGCACCATGGGGTTTTCCATCTATCGTCGGATATAGAAACAGCAAGTCTTGTTGGATGTCTTTGGCAATTTCGTTTTCCGATGATGCCGAAATATAAAAGATATTTTGATACGGATAAGGTTCGTCAATGATTAAATTTTCTTCAAAGCTTCCAATAGATCGCTCTTCATCGAAGACGCTCTTTGACTCGAGCGAAAGATGACGACTCAGATTTGAAGATCTATCCTCGCCAATGGCTCGCACGGCGTTGCCCGAAAAACAGGTATCAAAAACCATGAGGACCTGTCGATTATGGTCGAGTCGTTCAAGTATAGGCCGGAGATCGCGCCTGCCGATGATAAGCTGCGACATCAGATCCTCCAGGGATTGATTGGGATCTGGAGTAAAATCAGCCGGTACCAGTGCTCCGGACCCGTGGGGCAGAGGCAGTGCCAGCAGATCATCGCGACGACTGGTTCCATGACCACTAAAGTATATGAATATACGATCCCCTGGTAGGGTTCTGTCCGCCAGCTGTTCAATTTCACTAAGAATTCTAAACTTGACCGCTTCCTGATTGATCAGTGTGTGAATATTTTGGCGCTTGAAGCCGAAATTCGACGCCAGCACTCCACTGAGCGCTGCCACATCATAAGGCGGTCCTTCTAGTGTTCGGGTTTTATACTTGCCGATACCGATCAGAAGTGCGTGGTTTTCAGCGGATACGATCGAAGCAGCTAGACCACCGATCCAAAGCGCAAGGGCCCCTATCGCTGCCATTTTTTTTATACCGGTTGTCATAAATATGTTCCGTTTGGTCCAGGTTACTAACAGGCGAAGATTTTAGTGAATCAAACATTTCAATCCGTGCAGTGCTGGTGGACCGATTTTATATAGGCGGCCCAGCAGCAATGGCCAGCATAAAAAAAAATTATTAGAGCGTTGGGGTCAAAGCATAGACGTTATGGATAACCCAAAAAAAGGATTACAAAACCACCGATATCGGAACGTTATTCTGACCAACGCTCTAATCAGGGTATCAGAGTGACCTTCACCCTCCGATTCAACATATGATCGGTTTCTTCGTCCCCATCGTAAAGTAAATCCGTTTCTCCACGTCCCTTGGCTTCCAGTTTTCCGAGTAGGGATGGAAACTGCCGTTCCAATTCTATCCTTACTGTGTTGGCTCTCTTTTCTGAGAGAAACTGGTTATACTTTTTGGTGCCTCGTTTATCGGTATGGCCGACAAGCAGAAACGACCATTGGCGGTTTTTTGATCGTGATAAAGCCCGGCCCAGTTCAAGAACCTGCCGGTTTCCTGCAGAATTCAAATCCGCCTGATCAAAGTCAAAATGCACCGGTAGATTCACGGTGGGACGGACAGTAAATCTTCCGTTTTTGCTGCGGTATTGGCCCGCGTCTAAGAATGATGCAATGTCTGCTGCGGCCATTACAGACCGGAAGGATTGAATTCTTGCATCCTTTAATGCATTTTCAAGCCAATCCGGTGCGGGTGCGGGATGTAATCGCTTGGCCAGTTCCAAGGCACGAAGTGCTTGGGGCAGGCGACCGGTTTGTGACTGTACGTCACCTTGGCGTCCGAGGGCCAGTGCTTCGGCCGATATGGATCCGGCTACTGCTCTGGCCTGAGTGAACGCATTGACGGCTTGATCCGGTTGGCCTTGTTCCCTGTATATCAGACCGAGCATGTACCAGGCATTGAAGTTAGGGCACACGGCTGTCGAGCGTTGCAGCCATTCAATGCTCTTTTGTTGATTGGTAACCGACTTGGCTCGATGATAGTAGTCTGCACCGAGCCGGCAATCCATTGCCGACGAGATGCTATACCAGATGGCTACTATGAGTATAAATCCAGGAAATACGAACCGTTTCACGGAAACCCTCCACAAAAAATGCTTTACATGTCTAAAATGAGCTGAAATTTCTAAAATTGTTGGTTTCTGATTTACTTGAGACAAAGCAATTTTCCGATTTTAGCTCACCTGCATTGTCCCTCATCTCGTATATCGGCAGTTATTCTGCCGGCTGCCAGCCATCCCTGTTTCTGGCGCAGGACTAAGGATCGTGTCGCTTTTGGCGACAGCGTCGCCAATACATCCTTTGCGGTCTTGAAGCCGTGTTCATAGCTGTTTATTGGGGATTGGGTTAAAAAGGCTGCAATTAGATTAGGTCCTGTGATACCATCGGTCACCATCTCAAAGTCCATGTGACCTGTCGGGATGGTCAGCTTCCCCCGGTTCACGGCATTGCTGCGATGATATTGATTTGGAAACAAAACAGTCGCCTGATCATCGGCCTTGATGCTCATGATGTTCAAATATCCCGGTTCAGGAATCCAAACGGATATTTCCAATACATCTCCGATTTCGAAACAGGATTTATTCAATTTCATCCATACCGTGT
The DNA here is from genome assembly GCA_050121225.1 of Desulfobacterales bacterium. Classification (GTDB taxonomy): domain Bacteria; phylum Desulfobacterota; class Desulfobacteria; order Desulfobacterales; family JAFDCJ01; genus JAFDCJ01. Next base: position 3,119 of record JASFJP010000131.1, on the reverse strand, counting down.
TATTGCTTTTATACACCAGCGATTCCATTTCCTTGCGGACAAAACCGTTGCCACCAGCGAGGTGAATCAATTCAAGGGGGCGCTTCTGGAGCCCTATGTTTCCGGCTATCTGCGGATGAAAAGCGACCGTGTCGGATTGAATCTGCTCTCGTATAAATTTTGTCGTCTGACGCTGTAATTCTTCAGGCGTAATATTGATTTTTGCCATTGCAGCGGATCTGACCGCCTGACGCAGCCCCAGTGTAAAAATACTGCCCTGGGCCGTGGCAACTGTTTTCTCATCATCGCGGCAGGCGGTAATCGCAACGTAATGATCGCTAACTTTTGCTAAGGTTTGTGGTTCCATCACATCGAAGTTGCCCTGACCACCGGTTGTCCCAATATAGGGTGAATGGGAAAAGTACTTCACCTGAGCTTCGTTCACAGAAAAGGAACGGGGGTTTAACCGAAGACTTCTTGTGGCGCTACCGCTGTGGCAGGCATCTAAAATAACTAAAATATTGCGGCTTTGCATCCTCGCCAACATGGTGTTAAAATCGTCATCAAGCAACACGCCTGTCAGCGTCTGATACCTGCCTTGCTCCTTGAGGGCGGCATCATACAGCAGCAATACCTCATCGAACTGATCTTTTTCATCATTGTTATCATCCGGAATCTGGGAGCCATGCCCACTGAAATAGAAAAGTACACGATCCTCGGGACGGACGCCATTGATCAGCCAATTTTCAACCGCTGAATAAACCTTTTCGGTTGACGCGTCCTCATGCTCCAAAACTTTGATAGCGTGCCTTTTAAATCCCAATAGTTGCGTTAATTCCATCATCATGCGGATATCCAGGCTAACGCCGTTGAGTTTTTCGTCAAATTGGGCATAGCGGCCGACACCGATCAACAGCGCCCGGTCCTCGCCCCGAGCGCTTGAGACCAATGCTAAGGACATCAGCAGTAGCCATAGTAAAAACGACAGTAGTCCTCCGATTTGCTTTTGGTTGTCGGCCATTACGACCCCACTAATTCATTTGTCATTAATTTATATGACGGATACAAGTCGAAAAAGGTTTACAAATTATTTGACCCTTATCCCCAAATTTCTCAACTTTATTTTACCGTTTTCGAGTGCTTGTTTGTCTGAGTAGAGCATCACAACCTGATAACGACCCAAACCGATGCGGTACCATTCTAAATTCAATTCAGGAGCCTGTTTTTGAAGGTGATCGTAAAACCCGGCAGCACGGTAGGGCTGCGTAAAGGTTATGATCGCGATATGTTTTTGGGACCTATAGGGTGACCGTTTGTTGGCTATAGAGGGTCCGTTTGCGGTGGTTGCCCCTCGCATGATGTGTTCTAAATGATGGAAAATATAGCCGCTATACCACTTGGCACCCTCGGGAATTTGACCGGAGACAGCGGTTTTGTCTATTCGATTCGGTCCATAGTTGTAAGCCGCCAAAGCCAGGTGCAGGTTTTTGTCATAGCGATCCAGCAATTCTTTGAGATATTTAGTTCCCGCGTCGACATTGGTGCATGGATCATACAACGCACTCAAGCGATAGATTCCAAGATGTTTGGCTGTTTCAGGCCATTGGATTTGCATCAGGCCATGGCAGTTGCGATTTGATTTCGCTTTAGGATTAAAGTTGGATTCCCCGCGTGCAACAGCCAGAAGAAGCGACAAGGGAAGATCGTGCTTTTGGGCTGCCGATTTAAAACAGTGCTCAAATGGAAATTGAGTTATTGGCGTCTTGCGGGCATCAGTCGACAGGTAATGATTCCATCGAGCTTCAAGATTCGGAATATTATTTTTGACAGCACTGAAAGCGGGTTGTCCATGGCCTATCAAGAAAAGGCATATGATTAATTTCGTAAACCTCCTAACAGGGTTCATGGTCACAGCATCCTCTTTTCGTCATTTGTTATAGTGGTCGATCATGCCAGAAGCGGATTTCACGCCACTGCACCTTTTCAGGATATTGGGAGGCGAGTTGGTTTAAGTATCCTTGCCAACGATGAATCCGTTCATGAGATTGCCAATTACCGCCGGCTAAAAGCTTTTTTGGAAAGCTTTTGCCAGGTTGACACAATCCCCGAAGTTCGTCGAGCCGGTATCCAAAGCGATTGGCCAGTTCCGGTGTCGTGATGGCTATCGCGTAAACCCGTTCCATTCCGGGAGCCCCCTCCAGTTCCAGGACTCGTGCTTCAGGGTCAAGAAGCGGCGGAAACTGAAACAGTTTGCCTGAGTGAATAAACGCATCAATGGTTCGAAAGTCCGGGCAATCGGATGGGAACATGCGCGTTAAATCCCCCGTGGCATCCTGACCGACCAGAAAAATATACGCCGGAGCTGAAAGGCGCATTTCAACTGCCAAACAACCACCCGTGGGAAGATGTTCATGGACGTCTAGGCGACGTGAACCGGATCTCCAAGGCGTATCGGTTGCACAAACTTCCTGATCTACGGGGGTGATCAAATCGAATGATGAAATTAATGCCACAGGTTTCTCTTCCTGAGTTAGAATTGGTGCGGATTCATGAGACCTCTCTTTATGGGTGTCGGCCATCATCCCTTGTCTTTGAGATTCGAGCATCACATAGGCTTCGGTTTCCGCTCCGGGCAGATATGTTTTCCCTCGTCGGTCTCTGGCTGATACCCAGATTTGATACATATTCTTTTGGATGGAAAGAATTGCGGTCATCACGGTAACGTTTGCTTGGTTCGGATCGTCGGTCACCGCCACTTCCCTGAAGCGCGCCAGGTATTTCCCCACAAGCTGCAGAGTGGTTTGGAAAAAGGCCGGTGTATTCGCTGACGTGTCTTCCACATGCACTACCAAATCATCTGCTTCCCCCTGCCGTAAAAGACAACTTAGATTGTAAGCCAGATAAGCAGCCAGCAGATCCGGTTGCTGGTTTGAAAATGGAAGCGGACGCAAACCACGCAAGTACTCATCCGGTTGCTCGCGCTTTAGCGCTGCCAATTGCTCCGGGGTCGGTTTGCCCTCCCAGGATCGTCCAAACCCGGATACCCATTTATGCTCGGCAAGATTCAATGCTCGAATTTTTACATTGAGATTTTGCTCGACCTTTGTCAGGCGGCAGTCGATGCCAATGTAATAATGAAT
>JASFJP010000130.1:0-9585 GCA_050121225.1 Desulfobacterales bacterium | reverse complement strand
GCCAAGCTGCTCAAGCAGCGGTTTAATGCACCGGAGGTCAGCAAAGTTAAACACCCTCCAAAAGGATGGCGGCTGTAACGAAATGATTGATAGAATAAATGGCTGAACTTGAGACCGTTAGCATAATCCAAGAGATATCAACAATGACAGGTCTTTCTTCATTGGCAATTGAAACTGGAGTTGTCCTGCTTCTGATGTTTTTTATTGTAATAGCAGTTCTTGGGGTATTGACAATATTAAGAATTAAGAAAGAAATAGTTAAGATGAGCTCCGTGGCAAGTTCTATTTCACAGCTGTTAGACCGAGCATATAAGAAACACTATGGTATTCGGTCTGACCAATTGCAAAAGGAGACAAAAATTATCGTACTAAAAATGCTGCGCCAAGGAAAATCCTACGACGAAATTTTAAAAAAAGTGCGAGTCAGCAAGGATTATATTAGCCTAATCGAAAATTTGGCGATCCAAAAGGGATTGTTAAAAAAATGAACCGACAATTTCACCCCCGGGTAGTGAAATTTTATGATAATCAGCCTGGGTAGTCAAACGAAAGGAACATTATGGCCAAACCTTATTTGGAATGGGTTGGTAAAAACCAGAATGTTAAACATTTAGAAATCGTCGATAAAGTCTTTATCGGGCGCAGCTGCAAAGGCGTGGACCCCAAAAAAAGGATTTTGGTGCATGATGAGCAGGTATCTAGAGATCATGCGGTGGTTAGCCGCATTGGGGACCACCTCAAAGTTACCGACATGAGCAAAAATGGTACTTGGGTAAATCGAATACGTCTGGCAGCTGGTGCATCCAGTGATCTTATGGACGGGGATGTCATCAGCTTAGGCGGGGTCTCGTTGCGTGTATATTGCCCTGAAGATGTTACCGAAATTAACGATGCTACGGCATCATTTGAAGGCACAATGGTGACCCCGGTCGAGATAGTCGTGACCAATGTTGTCGCTGATGTCAGGGGATTTACCACGCTATCGCAGGCGCATGCCTCAACGGATGTCTACGCTTTGATGAAAGAGATATTCAATACGTTTAGCGCCATAGTCTACGATTTCAAGGGAACTATCAAAGATTACGCTGGCGATGCCGTCTATGCCTTTTGGGATCACGATGTTGAACCGATTAACGCGCAGGCTGTTTTAGCGTGTCAAGCCGCAATTCAACAGGCGCAAACGGTGAAAGATATACAGACCAAATTGTCCACGAAAAATATTGCGGTTGATAATTTGCAGATGGGATGGGGGATAACAACCGGTACCGTGACAATGTCTCACTATGGGTCACGCGCAGTCGATTTGGCCCTTGTTGGTGACTGCACGAATTTGGCTTTCCGATTATCCAGTATCGCGAACAATGAACTCTCCGAAAAAGTTATTATTTGCTCGCAAACTGCAGACTTAGTCCGCAAGGATCTCGCACTAAAAGACCTCGGAAATGTCCCGATCAAAGGCAGAAAAGGCCAGGAACACGTGTTTGCATTGAATCCGTCCCAATGATTTTTACAGATCAATTCCATCGCGCACCGTTGGAGAAGTGACCTGAAAGTAATCTTCATCAGCGGCAGGTTTCCCACAGACGAATTTATGAAGCTTGATAGCCTGCGCAAGAAAGGTCTCAGCCGGTGAATGCAAAGAAGCTGCTGTCAAATATCAAAGGGGATCTTTCCGGCGCTGTATCTGCTGCCATCATCTCCATCCCTCTCTCCATTGGATACGGCATTATCGTTTATGGTCCTTTAGGAGTTGAATTTCTACCTCTTGCAGCATTGTTAGGAATTTACGCTTGTATCATTGGGGGCATTTTCGCTGCGCTGTTTGGAGGAACTGATATCCAAATTACGGCCCCTAAGGCTCCTTTAACCCTCATACTTGCTGCCTTTGTTGCCCCCTTGGTGTCGAGTTTGCAGATCCCGGATACTGCTTCAAAGCATATTCTCATTATTGGTTTGGCATCCTTGTGCGTTCTAACCGGGGGTATAATCCAGTTCTGTTTCGGAGCTCTGCGTTTGGGGAATCTGATCAAATTTGTGCCTTACCCGGTTGTTTCCGGATTCATGAACGGGATTGCTTTTATCCTTATTTATGAACAGATTGGTCCCCTTGTCGGGGCAGACGGCCATGTCTCCCTGTTTGAAATTATAAGTCATCCAGCGGCTGTTCAACCGTTCACGTTGTTTGTAGGTCTCACAACAATTATCGTGGTGTTTATCTCCAGGAGAATTGTTAAAGTGATACCGGCTTCACTATCAGGACTTGTGATTGGAACAGCTATGTTTTATGCACTAAAAAATATCGGAGGCATTACGACCTTAGGCCCCGTGATCGGAAATTTTGATTTTCAATGGCCCAACCCCGATATTTTCATTAGAACTTTTAGATTACTCGAAAATATCGATGTGCGCAATTTTTTCCCGCACATATTAATTACAGGATTCGTTCTTGGTTCAATCGGCTCTCTTGAGTCTTTACTGAGTTCTGTGGCTGCGGATAATATTGCAGGAACACGACATAAAAGCACAAGGGAACTCATTGGCCAAGGCATCGGAAATATCATGAACTCTCTGTTTTCTGCCCTTCCTTCCGCAGGCTCAGAATTGCATAACATGGCAAATTACAGAGCAGGGGGCAGGACCCGTTTATCAAGTTTGGCTTGCGGGCTTTTAATCCTTTTAATCGTGATGACGTTAGGATCAGTAATTGGAAAGATTCCTCTAACGGTTATTGCAGGAATAATCGTATCCGTTGGTCTCGGATTGTTTGACAAATGGACGCTGGAGCTGTTTCAGAAACTGTTGCAAGCTCGCGAACAGCAAAAAAGAATCCTCACTAATCTCGCCGTAACTATTGTTGTAGCGGTTATCACAGTTTGCGTTAATCTTATTGTTGCAGTCTTAATAGGTATCGCCATAGCATCGGGGCTTTTCGTTTGGAGAATGGGGAGATCCATCATTAAGAAAAGCTATTTTGGCGATCAAATACATTCTAAAAAGGTTCGTAGCGTTAAAAACAATACGTTGTTGCAGGAAAGAGGCAAAGGGATCATTGTTTATGAGCTCCAGGGTCCCTTATTTTTCGGCTCTGCCGATAATCTTGCAATGGAAATTGAAAGCGCAATGAATCACTACACCTATTGCATCCTTGATATGAAGCGAGTAAATGAGATTGACAGTACGGGAGCTAAAATTTTAGGTCAGATCAGTAAAAAAGTAAATGAATCTGGGAAATATTTTTTGATCAGTCATCTGAGGGATGACACGTCCTTATCGGATTTCCTCAAAGCGATGGGCGTATATAGTATCCTAAGTGAAAACTGCTTTTTCCCGGATACCGATGCTGCTCTTGAATGGGCGGAAGATAACGTGTTGACACAATCGATTGAACTCGCAGGAACATCCGGGGCAATTCAACTTGAGCAGATGGATATTCTCAAGGATTTTAACCAGATAGAGATCAATGTTTTAAAACAAAAGTTGACCTGCAAGACCTTTAAAAAAGGAGAAATAATTTTAAAAGAAGGGGATACTGATAGGAATTTATTCTTCCTGACAAGAGGATCCGTGAGTGTCAGAATTCTCCTTCCAGAAAGCAATCGATATAAACGCCTTATCACTTATAGCCCTGGGGTACTGTTTGGAGAACTGGCTTTCTTGGATGGGAGCCCGCGGTCTGCAGATGTCTGGTCGGATGAAGACTCAGAAACATATCTGCTATCTCCCGATGATTATACTGTTTTGCAGGATGAAACTCCGGAAATAGCTGTCAAACTGATTCGGAATATCGCATTGGAAATAAGTGAACGCCTGCGGATACGAACAAACGAAGTCAGAATATTGGAAGAGAGCTAGATTCGGTATACTGCTCAGGGCAGTGTCGCGCCGATATATTAAAAAAAGTTGAAAATCCCGACGAGGTGAAATATTCTAGGTCAGTTGGGCAGATTAAACCTCAAATGAGCGTAAATAAAATGAAGCAGTTTTGGCTCAATTAAAGTTAGAGATAATTTAACATATAGTTATCAGGGCTCATCCTAAAAAGACCGAAAACTATATCTTAAAGCAGGATAAGGAGCTATTGAGATGATCAAGATTCATATAAAAAGAAAGGTACCGGAAGACAAACAAGAGGAATTGAAGTCGCTGATCAATGATTTAAGGACGATTACAACGGGCAAGCAGGGCTATATCGGCGGTGAAACGTTGAAGCGGTTAGATAAACCCGGTGAAAGCTTAGTGGTTACCAAATGGCAATCGGTGTTTTACTGGGAGCAGTGGTTTGAGAGCAAAGAACGATCTGAGATCCAAGAGAAAATTGATCAATTACTTCCGGAAGAGACTCTTTATGAGATTTATGAATATGATTAGAATCAGATGCCAGGCTCCCAAGCCGCCAATTCAAGTCCTTTCTCTCACAGTTTAGCTATCCGCCGGTTTGATATTATATTCTGCAAATACGATAACTCACGGCTAATAATATAGCCCAGGACTATTCAAAGCTTATTTTTCATTGCCTGGGCAATATCATTCATTATTAATGTTGCATAACAATTAAGGAGTTGTCGCATATGAGTCAGAACCTTGCTACCTCGGAAAAAATGCCAGTAGACAATGTCGAGAAAAAAGCATATGTCCTCGAAAAATATGCTAAACAGATGCAATACTATTGGACCACGAGTAAAAGAAACAAACGAGCATACAAATGGATGCGGTATCTGACCATTGTGTTGGGCGCGTTGACGACATTGGTCGCATCCATCTCATCGGCAAATTTTATTATTAATGATGCAAGCTTGAAAGTGATGTTTGCTGTGGCAACACCCATTTTGGCTGCATTTCTCAGCATTGTCGGCGGTATGTCTCAGACATTCCAATGGGGGGCCGCGTGGCGTGAGATGGTGCTGACCGCCGAACACTTGGAAAGAGAATATGATCGGATTCGATTGACAGAGCCCAATAAACTGGATGCTGAATCCGATTTGAAGCTCTTGAATGACAAGATTATAGAGGAGAGCGAAGGATTTTTCTCACGAATTATCGGGGGCATAAGCATCTTAAAACAAGAAAGCGCATCCCAACCCAAGGGTCGCAAATAGTGTCCTTTTAAATAGCTTAAACACCTATACACCTACCTACACCCCAATCTCTGCCTTTTTTAGATTACAGGTATCTGCAGATAATCGAGTCTTGTGCATTCTGCAAAATATGTAAGCCTCTGCTATAGAATGACAAAAGGGCACCTCTTCCTGGGCTTAAGCAAGTATGGCTGTGGCTTCCCAATATGCCGTTATTTACCCGGAATCGCCACCCTCAACCGAGGTTGAACAGTCCGGTAAAAAAAGATGCACGGGCATCCGAGAAGCCACTGAAACGTTTATAAACCTATCCTTCAAGGGGACTCAATAGGGTAAACCATGTATTCTTTCAAAGTAAACGCTGTATATTGTCCAAGTAAAAAAAGGTCATATTAATTCAGCATGATCTGGGAATATTCTTTCATAAAATTCTGTAGTTTTTTACACAATTTTTTTAAACGAAAATTTCACTAAAACAACGAACTATCTGAAATTAATATATAATTTTGTTTTTCACTTTTTGGCATGATCATTGTAATTTCGTATTTTTGAGTGGCGCATAGCGAAGGTTTTGCGGATCTTACACTCGTATCAGAAATTTCACACATGTGTTTTCGGGGGTGGCATGTGAACAACAATGAGAGGCTTGCCCTTGCTGAAAGGGTTCAAAAAAAACTTCAAAAAAAACATCAGACTTTTCAGCACATATGCACAAGGGATCAGATTGAAAAAGAATTCCAGCGAAAAGATGAGAAATCTAGATCTTGAGTTGACTTTTATGTTGCTGGAATGATTTCGCTTTTAATTCTAAGCGCGATCCTTTGCAAAATTATATAAGTCTTTACAGTGTAAACTAGTATTCTGTCTTAACTGTTGGTCTGATCACTGACTTGTATAAAGAAAATTTCAGCAAATTGATCATGTCACTCTTGATCGAAAGTCGAGGGTGCCCCAGCTTCAAGGCGTCCAAGGGTGAAGCTGTAGTAAGCTACCGCAATCCCTTGGCAACACAGAAGATGGGGTGGCATCGGCTTTCCCGCAGGGTAAACAAAATGGGATCTAGAATAGACCTTTACAACTCATTTATAGAAGAGTTAAAAATTGATTTCAAAATAGAAATATTGTCTGTAGAATCAGAAAGATAAAAACCTATCCCATTTTGTTTACGATCAATTGGGGTGTCACGTAGACATGAATCATACCCAATGTGGATGGCTGCATCTCGTTAGCAAACGATTCAGCGCCGTGTAGTCCACTATTTTCCTTTCCATACTTAACCTATTCCAACCACCGAGAAAAATCTTTTCTAAAATAAACCCCAAAACCACTGAGTTAATCACACCCTCGTTTGGGTTATAGTACCGAAAGGAAATGATTGATCGCTTTGAATGTCGGGTCCACCTTAAATGCGATTATAATTTACCTTGAAAAACAAATTATTCTGTGCCATATAGCAAAAAAAATTTTTGTTCTTTTCCATAAATAATCGAAGTTAAAAGGAGGAGTTATGAAATTACTGAAGGTTCTGTTAATCATCTCTTTTGTGGTGCTAATCGGAGCTTGTCAAAGTGCAGAGAGAAGGGCTCACAGGTCTCAAGCCAAGAGTTCTGAGGCTCAAACTAAAATTGCCCAGGAAAGGCTTAAACTCGTCGATGATTACAAAAAGTGCGTGGACAAAGCAGGCGAAGATACCGCCAAGGTCGAAGCGTGCGACTCGTACCTGAAGGCAGCAGAATCACTCAAATAGTTTACTTCTGGAAGGAGAAATAAAGTGGCCCTAACCATTTCTCAAGGACAGCCCGGCGATACGTTTCAGACGGATTCAAAGAAATTCATCGAGACGGAACAAACTAAATTCTGCGAGATCACCGACCAAGTCCTCCCTGTTTTTGCCTCCGATGAAGCGGCCATGGCCAAGGGCTGGGAAAAGCGCCTGATTCCCGGAGTATTTACCCTCTCATGCAGTGTGGGCCTGATGGAAAAGGCGGGTCTGCTGGACGATGTACTTGCATTTATGGCTTTGGATAAACTACGCTATCTGGCTCCGGTGTATATCGGGGACTCAATATACGTGAAAGTGGAATTGGTGGAGAAAAAGAGCATTAAAGAGGGTTCCCGTAATATTATCAACTATAAGTTTACGACCTATAATCAAAACGACAAACCGGTTCTGGAAGCGGTGAACACTTGAATGTGCCAGCTCTGAATTTCCAGTTTGGAAATGAAAAGCGTTTCCCGAGCTGCAAGATACAGAGATGAGTTCGACAAGGCGATATAGACTGCCTGAGCCACGGATAAAATTTGAAATTGCTCTTCGCGGATCGCTAGTCAAAGCCCTCAAGTTCGAATTTGATTGTTTCAATCGCTAGTGGTTCAAAATCGCCGTTTTCGTTTACATTGTTAATTGGCCTCGTGTCCCAGAGGGCCTTGTCTTTGGGATACATAATGATCGATCTAACGTTTACCAAAAGGGGAAACAGGTTTAAATCGTTCTTGGTTATTGATAACTCAGCAACAATGGGATACCCTTTTTTCTGCCGATCTGCGGCCCAGAAAACATTTCCCTCGCAATACATGGCATAGGCCCATTCGATAACCGCTAATTCCCGGAGTTCTTCTCTCTTTGGCATAGTTTACCCCTGATACTCGGCTATTTTAAACACCTCTCCAGCAAGATTTTCTCGGCCGGGCTTCTTTTAAATTCGTTGAGTATTGAATTGATTTTGAGGGTGAAGTCAATAAAAAATCGTTGAAAAGGATATAATATTGATATAAGCCTTTGCTATTTCAAACATATCTGACTTTATTATTTTCACAAATTCCGGTTTGATTTTTGAAAACAAACGGATAGGTTCTAAAGACCGGCACAAAACACACACATATGTGACGAATGATCGGCAAAGTGGAATCGCTGACAGACGAAGCTGCAAGAAACCTCGACCGCCGTTTAACTCAGGTCGCGCTTAATTACATGGGGTCGGGAGCATCAGAAATATCGTTCTCATGCCAGCGACATCTTTAATTAAATCGGTTCAAGGAGTGATCCATGACCACCAAACAATTAACTGTTTTAACCGGAAATTCAGCGTTACACTTGAGCAACGTGATCGCTCTTTTAAGCGATAAGGGGGTCGATATTCGTGCTCATTGCCTGGTGGACAACGGCGACGGTAATTGTAAATTGCGAATGATTGTTTCTGAACCCGAAAAAGCCGTTGATATCTTACAGACCAGAAACTTCGGGGTGGTGGTCAACGATGTTTTAATCATTAAAACCGATGATAAACCGGGTGGACTCAGCAGGATGCTCAAATTGCTGGAGAGAGATGATATTCGAATAGAATATTCATATACCGCAGCCAGCGATTCTCCCGCAACCGCCTTAATGGTGTTTCGTTTTGCAAACAATCTAGCGGCTGCCAGCGTATTGGAGAAAAATGGCCTTCACCCATTAAAGACAGAAGCTTAGGGCCTATCATATTCTCTGGTGATGGCTCACACCTTCCCCGTAAGCCTTCACTGTTTATATGCCCATTGTTAGCACCAATTTTATCTCGTGTTCTTGCGTCCCCATTTCCAGTTCTCATAGTATTCCCAGGAAACGAAGGCATTCAGGTCTTTGAATTGCTGATCCTTTTTCAGCAGACTGGCTCTGAGGACATCGCCGATAGAAAGCAAACCGATGTATGCATCGTCCTTTTCAATCAGCAGGTGACGAACGAAAAGCCCCAGAAACATTTCTTCCAATTTATGAATTTGGGTGCTGGAGGGCGCGCTGTGCAGCGGTGTACTCATATAGTCTCCGATTTTGGAGGTTTTAGGGTCGAAGCCCTCGTCGGTGATATGTCGCAGCAAATCGCGTTCTGACCAAATACCCACAATTTTCTCGTCTTTGGTGACCAGGATGACACCAATTTTGTGGCTGGCCATTTCCCGGCAGGCTTGAAGAACCGTTTGGTCATGGGGAATAGTGACCATTTCGCGTTGTTTGTCTTGTACGATGTCTCCCGCAGTTTTCATAACCGCCTCCTTGGGGTCAGGGAAATTGATTGAAACTCCACTATAAGATACCGTACTAAAATTAGCAAATATCTTTGACATGCCGGGATATTTTAATTATTCAAATGATGAAAGCGATGCGTAAGGTCATCAAGGGCTACCCCGAGCCTTACGATATCGCCGAAGCCGGCCATTTTGTGCAGGAATAGGGAGATGAAGTCGCCGGAACAGCATTGGAAGCCTTTGGCCTTTAATTGTATATTCAACTGATCGAACACCAGGGGAGGGAGCTTGTGCTGTATATGAAAGTCGGTCGAAATGGGCTTGTGTTACTTCTTTTTTTGTCATTTATCCTAAGCGGTTGTACCTCGGTCGGCCAGGTCAAAACTCAGGAAGTTAAACCGCTAAAGTACGAGGAACTGCCCACCGGCAACGGTTGGTGGTATGCGCGTTTCCGCATGGCCTGGCCTGCGGATACCGAGCCCGAGTGGCACATGGATCTTTATATTGC
>JASFJP010000129.1:0-9615 GCA_050121225.1 Desulfobacterales bacterium | reverse complement strand
TGGAGGATAATGCAAATCTGACGATATCGTACCCGAATTAACTTTGAATCTGTTTTTTAGGAGAATACGATGATTATTATGGTTGCCTATGATGAATCAAAAGTGGCTAATGAGGCTTTAGAGCTGGCTTGTAAACATGCTAAGGTATTTAATGCAACTATTCATGTGGTGACATCGATGAAAGGTGGTCCTGAGGTTCCACGGGACCAATTCGAAAAGTACCAAGAAGGGCTTCGAAATGCAAAAATCATCGTCAAACGCGACGGAATTCCCTGTGAGACGCACTTATCCGTTCGTGGATTGGAACCTGGTGAGGATCTGGTTCAATATGCAAAAGAACACGCAATTGATGAAATCATGATCGGCGTCAGAAGAAGATCGAAAGTCGGAAAATTAGTATTCGGATCCACGGCCCAGTATGTCATTCTGGAAGCTCACTGCCCAGTACTATCGGTTAAATAGTTATCTTAACAGATAAGGAATTTCAACCCACAGGGCCTCGTGCGGACAGTCCACTTCACACGGCAGGCAAAACCAACAGGTACGGTATTTCCCGAAGGGTTCTCCGCATGACAAACATCGTTGTGCTTCTTGCCTTGCCGTTTTCCGATCAATGCCTTGCTCAAGTTCACTGAAGTCATCTTTGCCATCGAATGTGTGCTGGGATATTGTTAAGCGTTCGGCCAAAGGGGCTTCATCCGTATTTATTTCAAAATCAGTTTCAACCGGCCCGGCATATTCACGTCCATAACGCAAATGTTCCCCTTTTAGATATCGATCGACGGATTCTGCAGCCTGCCTGCCATTTGCCATAGCATCGATCACCGAGGTAGGACCATTGACAACGTCACCGGCCATAAAAACCCTTTCATCGAATGTTTGCAAGGTTAGTGGATCAATACTCTCAAGGTCCAGGCCGATCTTTTTATAAAAATCCGGATCCGAAGTTTGCCCGATGGCGATAATGACGCTATCGGCTTCTACCGGAAACAGTTCACAAGAATCGAAAGATGGTTGAAACACACCCCTTGCATCGTAGACTTGGAGACAACGCTGGAATTCGACACCATTGACCACACCATTTTTTGAAGATAAATTCAAAGGTCCCCAGGAGCATTCCAGTTTTATCCCTTCGCTCATGGCGCTCTCCAGAGCCCACGGAAAAGCCGGGACTTCGGCATCAGACTCCAGACAAACCATCGTCACCTCCTCGGCTCCCAGGCGCAACGCTGTCTGGGCAGAATCAACCGCCACATTACCGCCCCCAATCACGATTGTTTTGTTTCCTATCTCCGGAATCTTACCAGCGCGAACATTTCTCAGAAATGAAAGCCCATGATAACATCCTGTTAGATCTTCGCCTTCGATATTTAAGGTCAGATGCTTTGGGCATCCGGTCGCTATCACTATAGCATCAAACTCTCGTTTGAGTTCATCGATGGTCTTATCTGGCCCGATGGATACACCACATTGAAAAACGACACCTATTTTTCTCAGAAGATCCAGCTCGTTTTCTAAGACCTCTAAGGGTAGCCTAAACTCAGGAATCGCCCAGCGCAGCATGCCGCCCGGTTCTTTTTCAGCTTCGAAAACAACGACTGCATGTCCGTTGATCGTCAGGTCATATGCCGCCATCATACCGGCCGGACCTGAACCAATGATCGCTACCCTTTTTCCGGTGTCTGCGGCCAGTTCAGGCAGCTGCCTTTTAGTTTCATCGAACTGATCAGCCAGGTATCTTTTCAGATAGCGAATCGCCACGGGTTTGCCATCCACATTCATTCGGTAACAGTTCGCTTCGCAGGGCTGGGAACATACCCGCCCCAAAATTCCGGGAAAAGGTAACGCTTCATTCAATATCTTCATCGCCTCGTCTTCTTGGCCACGGGCGATCAACTGAACGTAGCTGTGACAGTTCACCCCCAACGGGCAAGCCTGACGACAGGGAGCCAATTTCATCCTCAGATTGTCCAACACGCAGCGCTCGATACAAATCCCACAAAACGTACACTTATTTTTGTCAATGACAATGTTATCTGAAAGGCTTTGCAGCAAATTGATTCCCATTATTTTTCCTCCGGTGATAGCTTGAGAATATCTTTATATGTTACCAATACATCTTCCGGTGATTCCCCCTGGGTCAACACAATATGTTTCAACCATTCTTGGTCATTGCGCTCCTGATAATCCGTACGAAAATGCCACAATCCCCAGCGGCTTTCTTTACGTTCATTTGAAGCCCATGCACTCATCGTGGCACACTGGATAATGTTTTCGACTTCATAGACCTTAAACAGATCATGGATATCTTTAATCTGCACTTTTTCTTTAAGTTCTTTTCGAAATCGATCCATCCACCACAGCGCCTGGTTGAGTTTATAATCATTTTTTGGAGGCACGATGTAATCATTGATAATCCGTCTGACCTTGTATTCGAATTCCTCGATCGGGATCGGATTTCCGCTTTGATTGAATCGATCTTTCTGTTTTTTTATAAAAGCTGATATCTGGTCGGTTTCCAGTTCTGTTTTTTTCGTAGCAGCGGCAAATTCGGTTGCACTTTCGGCGGCAATTTCGCCGAACACAAAGGCACCGGAAAGATGTCCCCGGGCCACCAGGGAAGTGTCTCCGGCGGCATATAACCCGGAAACCGTCGTTTCGGCTTTTTCGTTCACCCGCACCCCGGTAAGCCCATGACCACCGCAAAGGAAGCACTCCGTGGGCCACAGCTCAATTTCGCCGCTGCGGAAATTCACATCCCGACCCTGGAAAAATCGTTCCTGCACCGGTCGCTCGGTGGTGAACAAAATATCCTCGATTTCCTTGATCTTCGCCTCCGGTAGATGGCTCATGATAATCCGCATGGGTCCCCTGCCCTCATAATCCTCCATCAACATGGATTTAATTGAAGGATGATCCTTTTCCCGATGTTGATTGAAGGCGTTTAACAAATTTGCACCCCGGGTTAACGTGATATAAAGCAGCGGTGCGTTGATGTCCTTTATGATATAGTAAATAAGGGTATACTCAAATCCGCTCAACTCCGCACCGACTTTATAGGCCAGGCAATAGCCATCGCCGGTATTTCCCGGAAAATCGTATACGCCGTATAGATAGCCGTTGTTGGGCAATCCAAACCGAGCGGTACCACCCGAGGACAGAATCACGGATTTAGCCTTGCAGACGATGATTTCCCCAGTCCTTACGTTCATGCCGATGGCGCCGGTTACTTTTTCTCCGGTTTTAAGAAGCTGGACAGCCATGGTTCGGTTGATCACCCGAATCCCAGACTCCATGACGCGCTGTGCAAGGATAGCTTTCAATTCCGGCTCCTTCATGGTGACACAAAACCTTCCTTTGGGATGGACCTGCAAAACCTCGTATTCGCCTTTTTCATCCGTGGGAAAGCACACATCCCAGGACTCCAGTTTTCGCAGCATTTCCCAGCTTCGCTGGGCCATGCGGAAGTTGAGCGGCTCGTCCATGATGCCATCGCAAGCCATTGAGTTGGATTCTACATAGAGATCGGGTGTCGAAAGACCCGGCACAGCCACAATATTAAGGGCATCCATTCCTCGGGCAATACAGCCCGAGTATTTAATGTCACCTTTCTCAAAAACGACAACCTTTTGATTGGGATCTATTTCTTTGGCCCGGATGGCAGCCATAGCACCGGCACTGCCGCCGCCGATGACAAGCACATCGCAGTCAATAATTGGATAATCGCTTTTCATCTAATCTCCTTTTGAACTCAGATATTTTTATTTAACCGCAGACCCACGCAGACGCTTTTTTCAGCACCAGACCCACACGGACTCACACAGACATTTAATTTTGTCTGTGCGGGTCTGTGGCTATTAAAATCGACCATTCATCTGCGGTGAATTGATTAACTCCGGTTCGTGCCTCTCTTCTGGTGGTGTTAGTTGACTTGCTGATCGATCAAATTTCCCTGAAAATTGCTTTTTTATCGGCTAAACAATAGCTCCTGCGATATTCATAGGGCGTTTGTTTATAAGTAAAAGAAAGCATTTCAATCAACAGAACAGGGCTTCCTTTTCGTATCTTCAATTTTTTTGCCGCAGCACCATCGGCAGAAATGGCACTGATCAATTCCTTGTTCAGGATCGTCGGCAAGCCATAGATTTCTTCCAACGCGATATAAAGCGGAATATTTTCAAATTTTTTCGGCGAAAGGCTTTCAAGATCTTCAAACATTTTGTGCGGCAAATAAGAAATGCAATAGACCACTGGCTGCGAATCAAAATAAAATAGTCGGGTAATTTCAAACAGGCTTTGATTCATTCTCAAATGCAAAAAGTGATTAACCGGCTTAATCCCCCGAGTTACCCGCAAATCCATAAGCTTAATCTTGAGCTCCACCTCCTGATCGTCAAAGTTCTCCAGAAACCTATAATAGCGTAAACTTTCCGGCTGAAGCGTCATTCCGGCGACAAAGGTTCCCTTGCCCTGAATGCGATACAGATAGCCTTCATTCACAAGGTTTATGATGGCTTTTTTTACGGTCCCGATGCTTAGATGATGAGATTTTGCCAGCTCTCGTTCAGGCGGTATGCATTCTCCCGGAGTCCAGCGGCCATTTTCAATTTCCTCTAACAGGAGTGTTTGCAGCTTGAAATATACCGGCGTGGGATCGGCTGCATTCTTTTTTCCTAATATCGCGGTCTTAGGCTTTATACCGATTGTCATAAATATGTTCCGTTTGGTCCAGATCAATAACAGGTGAAGATATTTTTGTATGTGGTTATCCTGAAAGCTCAAGTAAGTGACATCAGCGTTGATGGTCACCCGCCTGGCGGACGCGTGAAACTAGATCAAACCTTATTTTGAAGTCGGATTGGGTATCGCCGACCTCTCAGATAAAAACAAGATCAACCGAAATGAAACTACCCATTAAAACCAAATTGATCTATATAACTAAACAACTATATCTTTTTTTATTCCAGTGTCAATAAAAAAATGGAAGTGTATCGTACCAATCAACGCTTGCGGATTGTAAGTCCTACATTTTGGCGACATACCAATCCTCGCCTTTTGTCTTGACACGTACAATATGTTACTTTATGGTGATTTGTGTTGATTTTACAGTTGATTTTAGTTTCGTCTTCCCGTTTACAGTCTTAGATATAACGGGAAGGTCGTGGGGGTATTGGCAAGAATTCGTTGAGGATGTCCAACATTTAATCTAGGGAAAAGGAGGAAGTAAATCTATGAAAAAAATTCTAACATCAATTGCCTTAATCGTCGCGTTGTCAATGTTATTCGGTCTAGGCTCAAGTATTGCCGCCGACAAAGAGGTCACCATCGGCTACCAACTGGTTTACAATCCGGCCTGCTCGGCCATCCTTGATGGTACATTTGAAAAAGCTACCGGTTACAAAATTAACTGGCGCAAGTTCGACTCCGGCGCCAAAGTGATCAACGCCATGGCATCCGGTGATGTTCATATCTCTCTGGGCGGTTCCAGCCCCATTGCTGCCGGCGTTAGCCGGGGTCTTGACATCGAGTTAGTCTGGATCTATGAGGACATCGCCTCGGCCGAAGCAATGGTGGTCCGCAACGGATCCGGCATTATCGCACCCCAGGATCTCAAGGGCAAAAAACTTGGCGTCCCCTTTGTCTCAACCACGCACTTCCATACCCTATTTGCCCTCGAGCAGTTCGGTATCAACCCCAAGGATGTAAAGATCCTCAACATGCAACCCAACGCCATTGCGGCCGCCTGGGAGCGTGGTGATATCGATGCCGCCTTTATTTGGGACCCGGCCCTGGGTAGAATCAAAAAATCCGGCAAGGTGTTGATTACCTCCGGAACACTCAGCACCTGGGGTAAGGCCACCTTTGACGGGTGTGTGGCCAACAAGACCTGGGCATCCAAGCATCCGGAATTTATGGCCAAGTACATCAAAACCGTTGCGGAAATAGATGCATCCTACCGGGATAACCCCAAAGCCTGGACACCGGACTCTAAGATGGCCAAAAACATGGTTAAATTGATTGGTGGCGATCCCAATGATGTCCCCAAAGTCCTGGCGCTTTATGGTTTCCCCACCATGGAGGAACAGGCGTCTGACCGCTGGCTGGGCGGCGGTAAAGATGGAGGCGCGGCGCGCGCGTTATACTATACCTCTGAATTTCTTCTGAAAGAGAAGAAGATCCCGAAAATGCTGCCCGATTACGGCGCTGTCGTTAACCCGGCATATGTCGAGGCAGCAATGAAACTCAAATAGATCGTCAATAGCTAATTATGGCTCCCCGACAGGAAACTGCCGGGGAGCTTTTTTTACCCCTTCCAAACATTTTTAGCCAGGTTAATCCAGATGAGCAAACTCGACCTTCAAAAAGTAACCGTCATCTATCCTCCCCCAACCAGAGACAGCGATGAAGTTCATGCCCTGCAAGACATTGATTTGACCATTGAAGGCAATGATTTTGTGGTTGCACTGGGTGCCTCGGGGTGCGGCAAAACAACCATGCTCAATGTCATGGCCGGATTTATCCAGCCCACCGATGGTGCTATATTACTTGATTCAAAACCTATCAAAGGACCGGGTGCGGATCGCGGGGTGGTATTCCAGCAGCATGCATTGCTGCCATGGCTCAATGTCATGGACAATACCTCCTTTGGTCTGATGCTGCAGAATAAAGGATCCGAAGAGCGCAAGAAGGTGGCCTCAAAATACCTTGGGCTGGTCGGTCTCGAGGAATTTTTGAATCATTTCCCTTATCAGCTTTCCGGAGGAATGCGCCAACGGGTGGGGCTGGCCAGAGCGCTCACCAGCGATCCCGCCATTCTGCTGATGGATGAACCGCTGGGTGCTTTAGATGCGTTGACCCGGGAAATAATGCAGGAGCTGGTACTCGATATTTGGAACGAAACCAAAAAGATGGTCTTTTTTATTACCCACAGCGTTGACGAAGCCATTTTTATGGCCACCCGTCTTATCGTCATGTCTCCACGACCGGGCAGAATCATTAAATCCTACAATCTCGATTTCAATCAGAGATTTTTCGAAAATCGCGATGCCAGACGGGTCAAATCCCTGCCGGAATTTATTGATACACGCCAGGAGGTCCTGGATATCATCCACAGTGACGAAATACGCATAGACCAGGGGTGAGGTAAATCCATGTCTTATACAAATAAAGCTAAAAAAACTCCTATCGGTTATCTTTCCAAAATTTTTGGTCGTGGACCCGTGAAACCCGGGGAATCCTATGGTGCGCCGGGTGTTGGCAACAGCATGGGAATCAGCATCGTCACTTCCGTTATACTCATTTTTTTGTGGTGGCTGGTTACCAACATGGGGTGGATCCGACCGTTATTTTTACCGACGCCTGAGTCTGTTCTGACAAAATTCGTGGAAATCTGGGCCGAGGAATTCGGTGGCGCAACCTTATTCTACCATACTAAAGCCAGCCTGTATCGCGTATTCAGTGCCTTTTTTCTAGCTTGCCTGACTGCCATTCCAATTGGTATCGCCATGGGGGTCAACCGTATCTTTCGCGGTATCTTTGACCCGCCCATTGAATTTTATCGACCGATCCCCCCTTTGGGTTATCTGCCGCTGACCATCATCTGGTTGGGAATCGAAGATACTCAAAAAATTACTCTCATATATCTGGCTGTGTTTGCACCGATGGCCTTGAACGCCCGCGCCGGGGTTCGGTCCGTCACGATCGAGCAAATTCAAATGGCCTATTCCCTGGGCGCCTCGCGGGCCCAGGTGATCTGGCATGTCATTCTGAAAGGTGCCATGCCGGAAATTCTCACCGGCATGCGGATCGGAATCGGCTTTGGCTGGACCACCCTGGTGGCTGCCGAGATGGTTGCGGCAGAAGCCGGCATCGGTCACATGGTTCTCAGCGCTGCAGAATTTTTAGTTACCGATGTCGTTATTATGGGCATTATTGTCATTGGTGCGATTGCCTATATGTTCGACCTTCTCATGCGATTCATTGAGCGTAAAGTCGTCCCATGGAAAGGTAAAATGTAATATAATGGATCCAAACTAAGAGACCTTTGGGAAAAATTGCTGGTTTTCAAAGGTCTTTTTTATCGCGGAGTTCTTCAAGTCAATCATGCTTAGGCTGTACATTAGATCTCAGAAAGGAAGAAGTTAAATGATCACCTACATAAAAAAGGCCACCAAGACACCCGAATCCGATGAGGCCGAAACCAGAGAAATTGTCGAAAACATCCTCAATGCTGTCCGTGAAAACGGCGATGACGAAATTTTGCGGCACTATTCGGCCAAGTTTAAAAACTGGGATAAAAAGCTGATTCTAGCGCCTGAAGAAATAGAAAAAAGAGCCCAAAGTGTGCCGACAACAGTCAAAGATGATTTAAAGTTTGCCTATGAACAGGTCTACGGATTTGCCGTGAAACAACGAGACAGCATGCAAGAGTTTGAGACCGAAATTACGCCGGGGGTTACCCTTGGCCAGCGTCTGATTCCATGCAACTGTGCAGGGTGTTATATCCCCGGAGGTCTGTTTGCACATGCCGCTTCGGCCATTATGAGCATCGCCACCGCTAAAGCAGCCGGCGTTCCTTTCGTTGTGGCCTGTTCACCATCGCATGATGGCAAAAACATTAATCCCGCCATTTTGGCTGCCGTATCGATTTGCAAACCTGACGTATTTATGATGATGGGCGGGGCCCATGCGATCGCCGCCATGGCCTATGGCAGCTTCACAGGCAAGCCCGCGGATGTGATTGTCGGTCCCGGAAATCGGTTTGTCGCCGAAGCCAAACGGCAGCTCTTTGGTAAAATCGGCATTGACGTTTTTGCCGGCCCCACCGAATCACTCGTAATTGCCGACAAGACCGCCGATCCGTATGTCGTGGCCATCGATTTGATGAGCCAGGCGGAACACGGCTACGATTCGCCGGTATGGCTGGTGACGGATTCAAAGGAGCTGGCGGAGAAGGTTATGAACGAAATGCCAAAGGTAATTGCTGATTTACCTGAACCAAAAGTTGCTACCGCTTCCTGGAAGGACTACGCCGAGGTGGTTGTGTGCACAACCAGGGAGGAAATGCTGGAGGTAAGCGACAACTACGCTGCCGAGCATGTGCAGGTTATTGCCGAAGACCTTGACTGGTGGTTGGACAACCTGACGAACTATGGATCGCTGTTTCTGGGGGAAGAATGCACGGTGCCTTATGGTGATAAAACTACCGGTACCAACCATATTTTGCCAACCAACAAGGCGGCGCGATATTCGGGAGGTTTGAGCGTCGGAAAATTCATCAAGGTGGTTACGTATCAAAAATTGACAAAGGAGGCGAGCAAGAAAATTGGTGAGGTGGCTTCACGGATCTCCCGCCTGGAAGGTATGGAAGGACATGCCCGGGCTGCCGACATCCGGCTACGAAAATATTTTCCCGATGAGAAATTCAACTTTGAGGTCTACGATCCCAAAAGTTAAAAAATGAGCTCTAAAACCAAGAAAAACACAACATTCACAAAAGAATTCAACAAGCAGGAACCTATTCCTGAGGAAGGCGTCCAACGCGCCCTCGAGTTGCTGCAAAGCGGCCGTTTGCATCGCTACAATACCGCCCCGGGGGAGATCTCCGAAGTCGCT
>JASFJP010000128.1:0-9644 GCA_050121225.1 Desulfobacterales bacterium | reverse complement strand
TGGTGGGCCGATTATATATAAGTGGGCAGCATAAAAAAATTATTAGAGCGTTTGAATCAAGCCATAGAGGTTATTGATCAACCAAAGAAGGCTGGCGAAACCACCGATATCGGAACGTTATTCTGACAAACGCTCTAAAACATGCAGAACGCTGTGTATGTCTGTTTAATGATTTATGTCGTTCTGTATAAAAGACCATTGGCGGTTGTCGGTTGATTATTTGAAGAGCACTATCCGGTGCTTAAAACACTTGACTTCCAGCAGGGGCCTGTATATTGATTGAATCTGATTTTACGTCCTCAGCATCTTTTCTGATAGCTGCATAAATGAAAATGCTGACGATTTCGTCAGCCAAAACACAACGGCAGATTCAGCGGTACGCATGGGCGATAACTCGTACTTAAATCAGGTAGTCAATGAATGTAAAGCCAGCTAGAGCTGATGGATTTACACAAAAAGCGGACTGTCAGGAATACTTCAGCCGTGCCCATGATATGGTCCGTCGGTCCGTGAAAGAATTTGTGGATAAAGAAATTGTCCCCTTTGTTGATGAATGGGAAGAAAAGGGTGAATTTCCGCGGACGCTCTACAAAAAAGCTGGTGATGTCGGCCTACTCGGCGTTGGATACCCTGAAAAATGGGGCGGTACACCCGGCGATGTTTTCTTTCAAATTGCTGCTTGGGAAGAAGTTGTACGGTGTGGTTCTGGGGGCGTTGCCGCCGGCCTTGGATCATTGAACATTGCCTTGCCTCCGATTGTAAACCATGGAACCGAAGATCAAAAAGAGCGTTATGTCAGGCCGGTACTTTGCGGCGATAAAATTGCGGCACTGGCGATTACGGAACCCGGAGGAGGTTCGGATGTGGCCAATTTGCAGACCACTGCCGTGCGTGACGGAAACTGCTACGTTGTTAACGGTAACAAAACGTTTATCACCAGCGGTTGCCGAGCCGACCAGATCACCTGTGGGGTCCGAACGGGTGAACCGGGAGCTCACGGCATCAGCCTTCTTATCATTGAATCGAATACACCGGGATATTCTGTATCAGAAAAATTAAAAAAAACAGGATGGTGGGCGTCGGATACCGCTCAAATTTTCTTGGACAATTGTTGTGTTCCGGTTGAGAATCTTATCGGCGATGAAAATCAGGGTTTTTACCCGATTATGGAGAATTTCCAAAACGAACGGCTGATAATGGCTGTGATGGCAAATGTGACAGCTCAGATCGCCCTTGAGGAGGCCCTTAAATATGCCAAAGAAAGAGAAGCCTTTGGTAAGCCGTTGACCGGATTTCAAACGATGCGCCACAAAATTGTGGACATGGCAACACTTGTTGAGGTGAGCCGAGAATTTACTTACCGGGTGGCCGCCAAAATTGACGCCGGCTATGATCAAATCAAAGAAATTTCCATGGCCAAAAATTTCGCGTGCTTGGTCAGTGACAAAGTAACCTACGATGCGGTGCAAATTTTCGGCGGTTATGGATTTATGCGTGGCTATGCCGTAGAGAGATTATATCGGGACAACCGAATTTTGTCGATCGGTGGAGGGACAACTGAGATTATGAAGGAAATCATATCAAAATTAATCCTCTAATAAAAAAAGGCAATAAATTTCACTATAGGAGGTATCTAATATGACAAAAAAATGGGTGTATCTTTTTGATGAAGTGGACCAGGCTGAGAACTATGTTGACGGGGAATGGGAGGGGGTTCGAGCCCTGCTTGGTGGGAAAGGAGCCAATTTAGCTGAAATGACCCGTATCGGCGCACCGGTACCACCCGGATTCACGATGACCACCGAAGCATGTAACGCCTATCTGGATGCCGGTGAAAAGTTTCCGGAAGGTATGTGGGAAGAAGTACTGCAAGCGCTAAAAGCCGTTGAATCGGCTACCGGCAAGAAATTCGGAGATGCAAATAACCCGCTTTTGGTTTCATGTCGATCCGGAGCTAAGTTCTCCATGCCCGGAATGATGGACACCGTGTTGAACATCGGCTTAAATGAGGAAACCGCCAAAGGTATGATCAAATTGACCGGTGATGATCGCTTTGTTTTTGATCTTTACCGCCGCCTTGTCCAAATGTTTGGCAGCGTCGTCATGAATATGCCCGATGAGCCTTTCGAGGAGATAATTACGAAGGCTCGTGAAAAAGCCAAAGTGACATCAGATTCAGAATTGACAGCCGATGATTGGAAAAAAGTTACCGAGGAATTTAAAACTATATATAAGACGCATACCAAACAAGATTTTCCGACAGAACCCTATGAGCAATTGAAACTGGCAACCGAAGCCGTATTTAAAAGCTGGAACGGTAAACGGGCGATAGACTATCGCAATGCCGCCCGAATCCGCCATGACCTGGGCACCGCCGTAAATATATGCACTATGGTCTTCGGCAACATGGGATCGGACAGTGCGACCGGTGTTGCCATGACCCGCAATGCGTCCACCGGCGAAAAACATATTGAAGGTGATTATTTAATGAATGCTCAGGGAGAAGACGTGGTGGCCGGTATTCGGCTCACCAAAGATATTCAAGAACTGAAAAAGGAATTGCCGGAGGCCTATGCCGAATTCGAGCAGATTTGTGAAACCCTCGAGCAACACTATCGTGACATGCAAGATGTTGAATTTACCATCGAAAGAAGCAAACTCTGGATGCTGCAAACACGCGACGGTAAGCGCACTGCCCAGTCGGCCGTGCGCATTGCCGTGGATATGGCGGAAGAAGGCCTGATTACTCGTGAAGAAGCCGTGCTGCGCGTGACACCGGAACAAGTCGATTTTTTTCTGCACCCACAATTTGATAGCGAAGCCAAGAAGAGCGCCAAAAATTCCGGGGACATGCTGGCAACCGGTTTGAATGTATCCCCTGGAGCAGCTGTCGGTATCGTGGCCTTTGATGCGGATCTAGCAGAGACCTGGGCAAAGGATGACGGCAAACAGGTCATCATGGTGCGACCCGAAACCAGGCCGGATGATGTTCATGGGATGCTGGCGGCAGAAGGCATATTGACCAGCCGTGGGGGGCGAACCAGCCACGCTGCACTGGTAGCGCGTCAGTTCGGTAAACCTGCGGTGGTCGGCGTATCCGCCCTTAAGATAGATCTTGACAGTCGCCAGATGAAGGTCGGCGACAATGTAGTCAAAGAAGGCGATTGGATATCGATTGACGGAACGGTTGGCGAAGTATATCGTGACCAGCTTAAAACCATGGTGCCGGATATCAAAGATCCCTGGCTACTGAAGCTTCTATCATGGGCTGACGATTTTCGAAAATTGGGCGTTTGGGCCAACGCCGATTACCCCCAGGATGCCCGGCGTGCCCGGGAATACGGTGCTGAAGGAATCGGCTTGTGCCGCACGGAACATATGTTTTTTGAGACCGAACGGCTACCGCATATTCAAAAAATGATTATGACCGATTTGCCGCAGGAACGTCAGGATGCCCTTGAAGCCTTGCTGCCTTACCAGCGCGAAGATTTTGCCGGCCTTTTTCGGGCGATGGACGGACTGCCGGTTATTATCCGTCTGATTGATCCGCCGTTGCATGAATTTCTGCCGGCTCCGTTTGACCTGATGCGAGAGCTGACTGATCTGAAGATTGGTTTAGAGCGGGCCAAGAATACATCTGAAGGTGACGAGTTTTCAAAGCAAATTCAATCTAAAGAAGATCTGTTGAGACGAGCCCAAAGTTTGCATGAAGACAATCCTATGCTCGGTTTGCGTGGTGTCAGGTTGGGCATACATATTCCGGAATTAACCACCATGCAGGTGCGAGCGATCTTTGAGGCCGCCTGCATAGTGGCCAAAGAAGGCGTGGATGTGCATCCGGAGGTGATGATTCCCCTAACAAGCCATTTTAATGAGCTAAAGGTTCAACGCGGGGTATTAGAAGCTGAAGCTAAAAAGGTCATGGACGAATACGGCATCAACGTTGATTACAAGTTCGGAACCATGATCGAAATACCCCGCGCAGCCTTGACCGCAGATCAAATCGTTGATTACGCTCAATTTATATCATTCGGTACCAACGATCTTACCCAAACGACCTTCGGGATTTCGCGTGATGATGCCGAATCCGGCTTTCTTATTGAATATATCGGAAACGGAATTCTTCCCAACAATCCATTTGCGACAATCGACAGAGACGGGGTAGGAGAGTTAATGCGAATCGCAGTTACCAAGGGTCGGGCTAAAAATCCGGATCTTGAATGCGGCATCTGCGGAGAACACGGCGGAGACCCGGAATCAATTCTGTTGTGCCATGAGCTGGGTCTGACGTATGTGTCATGCTCACCGTTCCGGGTGCCTATTGCTCGGTTGGCGGCTGCCCATGCAAATTTACAGGGGAGTATGACAAAGGATCAGTAAGGTACACACGGAATATTACCATGATCTAGAATGTTATTTTTAGTTTACTTATCCAGACGTGAATTGATAGGTTCTGGGTCTGCGTTCTGGGTTCTAGGTTCAGGGTTCACAAGGGTTATAACCCATGGGGACGACTCACACTTTTGACCAAGATGGTGAAACGGTTTCATAAACCCGCTGAAGGCTAAATCCAATTGACAAGTAGTTTTTTACGGTTGTTCAACCCGGAACGTTGAACCCTGAACCACCCAACAGAGTTGAGTTTGTATCGGGAGTATATTTAAATGAAATGTCCAATGTGCGGTTGTCAGCATTTTTATGTGAAAGACCCTGATGACGAATACGAGACCTGTGAATTCGAATTGCGCAACGGCAAGATTGAATACAGCTCAGATGCGGATGCTGCCGAGTGTCCCGAGATTCAGGATAACACCGAAACGTTTTGTGATAAATGCAGCTGGCATGGAAAGCTTAAGGATCTGAAGCAGAGTTCCGAATAATTAGTAACCTCATATGAATTAATTTTTAGGTTTCGATAGCTGGATCTGTTTTGAAAAGCGAACCACGCTGAAGACGTGATCTAAAGACCGCAGAACCGCAGAATATCGAATAACGAATTTCGAAGGATTGAATCGCTGCGCTCTGTCTTTTTGTAAAATAATTAGAATACCTTCCTTCGACCTGCCCGCAATGCCTTGAAACAGGTGTGGGAAAAATTTAACCATTAGATTTATAAACCATTGATTACACCAACCCAACGCACGATGCATGACAGGTGGGTATTCGCTTCTTGTATAACCTCCCGAAAGGCCGAAGTCTCTTTTTCGATCAAACTGGCCGCTACCAATACCAGTACGGGTGCGGATAGTATGGATACCGGTACCAATAATAGGGATATGGCCCCGGGTAATACGGTCGCCGTTGAGTTTCATAATCCGGCCACAGATAAATTTCCCGGTTTTCGATGTTGAGATACGTGATTTGGTTTTCGCCGATTTTTTCAACACTGGCGCCAAGCACTATGCCGGCAACCGTTATGGTTCGATCCTTGCTGTAAACCTCCGGATCTAAGAACCCCTCGTAGAAGACGATAAACCTTCCCTCGGAGCGGTCTCTTGTTTCGGGCTCCTCTCCCGTTCGTAAGGGTGTTTGGAGTACCTTTAGAATGGTTTCGGATGGCAAATTAGAGGTTTCCAGTATGTAACCTCCCAGTATGACCGTCTGACCTTTGTAGGTATCTATCTCTTGCAGCAGCGTTTTAAACGGCACCTGTGGTTTGGCATCGGCTCTAACAGCCTTGGATATTACTGAACAGGAGGTTGTTGCCGTGATCAGTAATGTACTCAACAGTATTTTCAAGAATATAAGCATCATATTTTTTAACATTTCGAGAATGAATAAGATATCAGATGTCATTCCAAGATATTATTTTTAAACAAATATCGCTTCAGCCATTTGATCCTTTTGGGATCGGGAGTTGCGCTTGCCGACGCGGTTTCAAACATCTCAATTGCCTTCTTACGGTACCCCGGACGTCTTGGGTCGATTTTGGATGACGCACGGTACAAGGCAGCATAGCATCGGGATAATTTGGAAAACGCGTAGCAATTATCGGGCTCCAGCCGAACAGATGTTTTGAATTCATCAATTCCCGATTTGTACCTTTTTGTACAGTAATATAGATGGCCCAGGTAATTGCGTCCGAAAATATCTTCAGGCCGGCGCTTCACATACGTTTCCATTTCGTTTATAGCTGATTCAAATTGATAAAAAGCATCCAGGTGAGCGATTCCCAGATATTTGTAAGGATCAGAGCTGTCTGGATTCAGCTGTTTGGCCTTCTTTAACAGAGCGATCTTCTTTTTGGGGCGCAAAGATGCGATCGTGTATAACTTTGCCAGTTGTAAGACTGTTTGGAAATTCTCCGGATTGTTTTCGAAAGCATGCTCGGCCTGTCTGATTTGCTCTGCCAAACGATGATCGTTTTCAACACGGTACTTATCTTCACCCTCCCACGGTATGTCTTGATTCATCCAAAAAGGGCATTTAGACAAAAGCGTGACATAGGGATAATCGCCCCGTTCTATGCCCCAGTGGGGGCTGCTCCCCATACGCACATATTTGCGTTGATGAACGATATCAAACTGCCAACCGGCCTGGGTTTTGCAAAATAAAAACGGAGCATTCTCCCAGCCTTTTTTCTTGCCGAAGTAGATAACCGCGTATTTTTCATTCTGGATGACGGTGTAGGGCTTATTTTTATAGTTACGCACATTTTCCTCAAAATGGGAATCGGGAAGGTTTTGAAAATCGCGGTATGCAAGCTTGGTAATTTCCGTATAGACATTTAGATCCGGATCGCGGACCCTCTTCTCCCAGCTGCGTATGAGAGTCTTCCAGGCCTCATCCGGTGTTTCGCCTGCCGGACATTCGTATCCGGCATCTCGCACAGTTTCTTTTTGATATTCGGATAGTTGCCGTTTGGCGCCTGCGCCTCCCGAGAGATAGTCGCTGTCCAGCTGATCGATGTCGGCCAGGGTATAGTCGCCTTGATATTTAATCTGAGCCCGCTTTTCCAATTCTTCGATCAATGCCACAAGCCCAATTTCCAATTGGTTGCTCAAAAAATAGTTTTTCAGCTGTTTATCTTCTACATAACCGCAAAACAGGTCAGTAAACACATCCTCAAGTTCGTAACCGACTTCAAACTTAATTTGTTTTTCCTGATCAGCCAGTAGCAGCAATATTCCCTTGCCATTGCTGGATTTTCCTATATCCCAGTTGCTGAAAAGATCAACGGCCAGCGATTCGATCGTCATTGACGGCGGCAGTGAAGATAGCGTTACAATCAACGCTTCTATGTCGTAACGGGTATGAATCGTCTTCAGGAACCCCTGGGTTGATTCAGTGATGTCCTCAAGTATATGAGCATGATCATATATATAGGTATCAGTGCTCGAAGGTCGTTTTTGAATAAAATCATTTTCAAAAATTTGTTTCGTTCTCAAGCTTAAGCCAAAATAGCCGATAATCAGCAAGAAGAAAACAAGAGCAATTAGCCATAGAATGTTCTTTTTGGTTCGCTGCATGTGGTTATTATAAAACTAAGCGCGGCAATATTGCAATAATTAAAATAAAAATCAATGAGTTATATTAAAAATCATTTGATGCACAATCGTATGGTGCAGGGATCGGTTGCTCTCCAATCAGCTACTTGGATTTTTCAACGTGTCTGCTCTCCAATCTATTGCGAAAATATTGATTGCATACTAAAGTAATTCCTTAAAAAAGCCGATACTTAGTATCAGGTTCCCGTTTCAAGATAGGTATTCGCTCCAATTGGAATGCTGGAATTCTGAAATATTGGAAACATGGGTTCAATGATAATGAAATAGCAAGTTTAGAAAAAAAAATAATTCCATAAGATTGTAGAAATTTCGAGACAAATAAATATCCATCGTGAAGACTCCGATGGCAAATATGAGACCGACTGAACGGTAAATGCATGTCTGAATACCAATCTGAGAACAATAACAATTTTATCAACCAAAAAACCATCCCGGATCTCATCATCGATGGCTCCATTATGATTGATTCCATTGATGTGTTTGGGACGATAATAAAGCAATTCCCCCAACATCCCGCCCTGCTAAAAAAATACGCCGACCTCCTTTTCGGGCATGATTTACTTGATCTTGCCGGCAAATCATATGGTCAAGCAGCTCAGCTTTTTATCGACACCGGCAATCTTCTTCAGGCACTTGTTTCAAAGAAACTGCAATGGATGACCAAAATACCCGACAAAGAGGAGGTTAAACTGTTTTTTGCCTCGCTTCAAAAAGGCAATTTCGCTCAAACACCGTTGAGAATCTTTTTTGACAAACTTGCACCTAAAGAATTACTTGCGATTATTTCCAGCTTTGTCAGAGTGCAATTGGCTGCCAAGCAGATAGTGAAAGAGGTCGGCGATCCGGAAGACGATCTTTGCTTTATCGTTTCCGGGACTGTCAAAGATTCAATTTATCCCTCACTCGAAACCAAGCAAAAGGTGCACCGAAAACCGAATATTTACTTGTCCGAAAATCAGGTTTTTGGTGATATTTACCCGTTATCACAGAAGCAAAAAAGCGTTTCAACCATCGAGACTGTCACCCAGGTTGAACTGGTTAAGCTATCCAGACAAAAGATGAGGCTACTTTTCCGGAAATATCCCAACATCGAAATGGCGATTATCGATTTGTTTGATGTACGCTCCGGAGACAGCAAACCTAGTATGACTCAATTGGTCCGGCAAGCGGAAAGATTTGAATTGCCGATAAAAATGCAACTTGAGATTCCTTATAAGGGACCGGGGTATCCACCGCTTATTATTGACGGTTATTCCAGCGATATTTCGATTGGTGGGATTTGTGTCGTTTTAAACGGGCAAAGCAAAAATATCTCCAATGCGCTTGCCACCATCGGCGGGATCGCCAAAGACAAACAGATTCGCATCAGTTTTCCCGGTGAAACCATGGAACTCAAAGTCCGCGGACATATCATGTGGAATCACGCGATTCGCTTCAACGGCAGTAAAACGCTCGCCCTGGGGATTAAATTTGAAGAGGACACCCCCAGATTACGCGGGATGCTGTTTATGTTTGCCAACAGCCTGGGTGTCACTCCCTTCGTAGTACCTAACAAATAAAACCCTCGACTTTCAGCCATTCAGGCAAAACCCTCAGATTTTATCCAACCAACTTGATTCACTTTGATTTTGTGCTTGAAAATTATTTTTTGTTAATTTAAGGTGCCACCCGAGCTACATTTATTCGGGATTAATCTGGGGATGTAATCCTCAATGGAATCCAATCTATGCCGGTCGCCGCGACTTGCACTTTTTTTTCTCTCTCTCTCAGTATATTGGCCGGAGATTGCCGGATGGCAATGAAAGGGGGGCACAAATGCTAGCAAAAAAGGCAGGCGTTTTTTTTCTAATCTCTTTGATGGTTATGTTTGCCGGTCCGTCAGCTTTGGCCGAAATAGTCGATTATACCACCGACGCAGACTTCGAACAGGGAACACTGGTCGATGTCAACTATGATCCGCCCAACAATGACCAGCTTCAGCTAGACACCACCGGGACTCCTTTTGCTTTTGTCAATGTCGCCGCCACCGGGCGCGGTACAATTGTGCGTATCAACGCTGAAACTGGGATTACTATCGGAGAATACCGAACTGCACCCGAGGGTCTTAACGCTTCGCCATCCAGAACGAGTGTCGAC
>JASFJP010000127.1:0-9730 GCA_050121225.1 Desulfobacterales bacterium | reverse complement strand
GTCATCAATAATATTTTCGATTTCTTTTTCATATTTGAAAATTCTCTCCGCAAAATCAAAAAGAATTCTACCCTCGTCCGTCAAATATACCCGGCGTGCCCGTTTTTTGAATAGTTTAAGATTGCAAGCCTCTTCAAAAGACTTCACCTGGGCGGTTACAGCCGGTTGCGTGATAAACAGCTCACTGGCGGCCACTGTGAAATTTAAGTGTTTCGCTGCGTGGTAAAAAACTCTGAATTGGTTGAAATTGAGCATAATGATATCCCAATATAGGTTTTTGTTATGTATTGAATCGAACCATAAATAAAACTTATGGATAGCATAAAAAAAATTGGATTGACAGTTTTTTTTTATCTGTTAATAAAAAACTGATTGAAATTCACTTGCGCTGTGTCGTCCTTCTGCATGACCTACATTTTCGCTCTCCAGTGCTGACATTCTCAATTCTGCCCACCAAGGGCTGCACTCTATTTTCGAGCTTGTAAAAGCTCTTCAATATATAAACGAAACCCACTATAAGGAGGATGAAAATGGCAGATAAAGAAGGAAGATTTCCGGATCCTCACGAGTTTAAAGTCCCTCCGGAGCTTGAAGGCTGGGAGGAAATGTATCCAACCCATCACCTGTTTTCCCAGGATCGAGCCGATTGGGAAAAGGCCCAATTCTGGTATCAGGACAAAATCCACGCCCCAGAACCATTGCCCCCGCTGGATTTGATCTTTCAGGAAGCGTGGCAGATTTCACTGTCGCAGTATACCACCCGCGTATTTTGCATCCCCCCCGCCCAGGGAATTGCCCAGCGCCTGGTGGGCTGTTACCTATATATTTGCGCCATTGCGCCGCCACCGGAAGAAATTATCGGTGAAAAAGCCGGGCATTTCGAAAAACGGGTATTTTATGTCTTCGAACACTACGATGAATTGTGGGACAAATGGTTGACTAAATTTAAGGCCCTGGGTGAGGAAATGCGGGCTGTTAAAGTACCCTCGGAATTGCCTAAATATGTTGACGATGACAAGGTTTTGCCGGCCCCCACGGGTTACTATGAAAGTTACGACCTGATCGAATCTTTCGACAAGCTGGTCAACCAGATGTTTAAAGGCTGGCAATATCATTTCGAAATGCTCAACTTGACCTATCTGGCCTATCTCATGTTCGCCGATGTGGCCCGCAAACTATTTCCGGGGATCAGTGAAAGTGCCATCGGCAAGATGGTCGCCGGCGCCTATGTCTCCATGTTCCGTCCGGAGGAGGAACTTTGTCGACTTGCCCGACTGGCGGTTTCATCTGATGGTGTCGGTGATATTCTTAAGAGCGATAAATCTGCTGCGGATAAGATCGCAGCGCTTGAGCAATCAAAGGCCGGCAAAAACTGGCTGGCCGAATATGACAAATCAAGTGATCCCTGGTTTTATGTATCCTGCGGCAGCGGATGGTATAACCATGAGGGCAGTTGGCTCACTGATTTGGACATTCCCTACAGCTATATCAAAGGTTATGTGGAAAGGCTGGATAAAGGCGAAACCATTGAGCGCTCCCTGGATGCGATTGAGAAGGAACGCGATGAAATTGTCGCCGAGTACCGCAATATGATCCAAACCGATGACGACCGCAAAGCCTTTGAAGATGCCTATAACACAATTCGAACCATCTACAGATACGCCGAGGATCATCTCTTCTGGGTTGAACACTGGTTTCACACCATCTGGTATAAAAAAATCAGAGAACTGGGAAGAGTGCTGGTCGACAATGGCATGTTGGCTGAAGTGGATGACATTTTCATGTTCAACCGCTACGAGATTCCGCAGCTTCTGACTGAAACTGCAACCGCCTGGGCCCTGGGTGTGGATATACCGGTCAGGGGTGGATACTATAAATCCAAGGCTGCCAAACGCAAAAAGATTCTCGAAGCTGCCGTCGAGTGGAATCCGACACCGGCTCTGGGCGTGCCGCCTGAAGAAGTGGCCGAGCCGTTCACCATCATGCTGTGGGGTATTACCACCGACAAAGTTAAAGAATGGCTCAAAGGAGTCGATACGACGGCAGGTGCGGATGTCTCTGAAATTAAGGGTTTTGCCTCTTCGGCCGGCGTGGTTGAAGGCCCGGCGAGGGTTCTCAAGCGGCTCAAGGACATTGTCGACCTGCAACCGGGTGAGGTTTTGGTTTGCCCGTCGACCAATCCATCCTGGGCACCGGTGTTCACCAATATCAAGGCCGCGGTAACCGACATCGGCGGACTGACCAGCCATGCGGCGATTGTCTGCCGTGAATATGGCGTGCCTTCGGTAACCGGTTGCGGTATCGCCACCGCGGCGATCCAAACCGGAGATATTGTCAAAGTCGATGGCGATACCGGTGTTGTCACGATTGTCGAAAGAGCGAGTTAAATCGCCCTGGTTCGAGCACCCTTTCAGCCATGAGTGATGATGACAATCTTCGATCCCTTCCCCGCCCGGGGAAGGGGTCCTAAAGGGAATTTAAGAGATTTCGGAGATTTTGTGGGAGAATGACAATGGACTTAATCCTGGATTTTGGTAGACTGGATAAAAGTTCGCTGCCTTTGGTTGGTGGCAAAAATGCCAGCCTGGGAGAATTGATCAATGCCGGCATCCGGGTTCCTCCAGGATTTGCCGTCACCACCGACAGCTATTCAGTATTCATGGAGCAAGCCGGGATAAATGATACGATTTTCAGCCTGTTGGCGGATCTGGATCCCGATAATATTGAAGCGCTCAATCAAACCGCCGAAAAAATCCAGGAAATGATCAAAACTGCGGTCATCCCCGAAGATGTCCAAAAGAAGATCGGCAAGGGTTATTCTCTGCTGTGCGAAAAATGCGAAGTTGATGCTCTTCCGGTAGCAGTAAGATCCAGCGCAACCGCAGAAGATCTGCCAACGGCCAGTTTTGCCGGCCAACAGGACACTTATCTCTGGATATTGAGCACTGATCGGGTTGTTGAAAGTGTCCGCAAATGCTGGGCCAGTCTGTATACGCCACGAGCCATTAGCTACCGCGTCAAGAACGACTTCCCCCATGAAAAGGTGCTGATCAGTGTCGGGGTACAGAAAATGGTTAATTCAAGGGCTGCGGGCGTGATGTTTACCCTGAACCCCACCGACGGAGATATATCCAAAGTCGTGATTGAAGGAAGCTGGGGATTGGGAGAAACGGTTGTATCCGGTTCCGTCAACCCCGACAAATTTGTCGTGGACAAGGTCATGGGAGAAATCAACGAGCGGACTATCTCCACCAAACACATCGAATGCATCTTTGATGTAGAAAAAGGAGAAACCGTCGACGCCGATGTAGAGGACGACATGCAATGCACCTGCTGTCTCGAAGACAGGGAAATAAAAGAACTGGTCAAAACAGCCAAAGCTATCGAATCCCACTATGGTCGCGCCATGGATATCGAGTGGGCCATCGATAAGGATTTTTCGTTTCCGGACAATATTTTCATCGTCCAGGCCCGTCCGGAAACCGTCTGGAGCCAGCGGCAAGCGGAGTCGAAAATCGGTAAAAAAACCGGACGTCAGTTACTAATGGAACAGGCGATGAAACGGATCAAGCTCCCGGAATAAATAAGGTTCGGAGTTCCGGGTTCAAGGTTCAGGGTTATAGGTTCAGGGTTATAGGCAAATTGCTATAATCGATGGGACAAAATGTTACCTTTTGCCTTCCGCCCTGCGCCCGAACTTTAGACCTTACATTCTATTCCTCGAGCCTTATACCATTTGGCTTATCCCATATTGTATTTAGCTGTAATTGTTATCGAGAAACATCTAACTTTAATCAATCCAAATTTAGAGAGGAGAACTGTATCAAAATGAAAGACATGAGAGATTTTGTAGCCCAAGGTGAAGAAGTTGGGTTGTGCAAACGGATCACCGCCGAAGTCGACTGGAACCTGGAACTGTCACATATCGCCAAACTTAATGAAGAGGCCAGCGGACCGGCCCTTCTTTTTGAAAACGTAAAAGATTACAGCACGCCGGTGATCACCAGTGTATGCACCACCACCGAAAGGCTGGCCCTAATCATGGGTTTGCCCCTCGAATCCACGCTGGTCGATCTTTATGTAGAATGGGCCAAACTGGGAGAAAATCTGATACCGCCCAAAGAAGTGGAGGCCTCAACCGCACCCTGTAAAGAGAACATCCTGACGGGCAACGATATCGATCTCTTCAAATTCCCTGTCCCCCAGTGGTATCCACTGGACGGTGGCCGCTATATCGGCACGGCGCATTTCATTATCTCAAAAGATCCGGAGACCGGCTGGGTCAACCTGGGAACCTACCGCAGCCAGCTGCTTGGAAAAGATAAGATCGGCACCCAGTTCATCAAAGGCAAACACGCCGACATCATGCTGAAAAAATATCAGGCCATGGGCAAACCCATGCCGGTGGCATCGGTTATCGGATGTGATCCGCTGCTGTTCATCCTTGGAGCCGCCCGCATTTCCGCGTTTACATCGGAATATGATGTCGCTGGGGCGCTGCGAGGTGAGGCCGTTGAAGTCGTCAAGGGGGAAACTGTGGATCTGCCCATACCGGCCCATGCGGAGATTGTCATCGAAGGCGAAGTGGATGCTGACCAATTTATGGAAGAAGGACCATTTGGAGAGTATACCGGTTATTATTCAGGGGTCGGTACGGATCCACGCAATTTTATCGATGTCAAATGCGTCACCCACAGGAACAATCCCATTTTGTGGGGAACCACCGTCGGCAGGGCCGTCACCGATACCCATATGACCATGGCGCTGTCCTATGGTGCAACCCTGTGGCAACAGCTGTTGGCCATGAAAATTCCCGGTCTCAAAGCTGTTTACTGCCCACCGGAAGGCTCCGGCCGTTTTCTGGCCATTATTTCAATGAAGCAGATGTATCCCGGACACGCAGATCAAGTACTGACCGCCGCCATTTCAACCGAAATGGGCGCTTATGGTTTGAAAACGGTCATCGTAGTAGATGAAGATATCGATCCCTGGGATATACCCCGTGTGATGTACGCCCTGAGCTTCCGTTTTCAGCCCAATCGGTCCCAGGTCATCAAACGCGGCCGATCCACACCGCTGGATCCCTCGCTACCAATCAACGCCAGAGAAATCACCGGCAGGCTGCTGCTGGACGCCACGATTCCCTATGACTGGAAAGACAAACCGATCCCCATCGAATTGGATCCTGAAATTGTCGAAAGGGTCAAAGGCAGATGGTCGGAACTGGGATTGGACAAAGTTGTCTGCTGATATCTCATGGCCCCGCCCAGGCGGGGCTAATAGCAACGGATTTTGCTGCTATGAGCTTCAAAACCTTAAGCTGTTTGCTTTCATTCAAAGTCAAACAATAGCTTTTTATACTTTCAGCCCCGCCCTGGCGGGGCTATGAGCTATTTCCAGGAGGCAGAAAGTGAAACCTATTCGATACAAAAAAGAAATGGTGGATGAATTCTTAAAAGATGGATACTGGACCCAGGAGCTTTTTGGTGATTTCTGGGAAAGAAACGCCCGCGAATTTGGCGACCGGGAAGCTCTGGTGGATTCCAAGTACCGCGTCACCTGGGCCGAGGCTAAAAAACTGGTGGATGCCATTGCCTACACATGGGTAAATATGGGTATACCCAAATCGTCCCGAATCATTATTCAATCGCCAAACAGTGTGTATGGATTTCTAGCACGCATCGCTGCTGAGAGGGCCGGACTTATTTCTCTGACCGTTTATCCGTATTTGCGGGAAAGAGAGCTGACTTACATGGTGGAAAGAACCGAAGCCACGGCCGTTGTTATCCTACATGAATACCGTAACTTCAATTATCTTGATATGTACAGGAAACTTCAAAAAAAATTTCCACATTTGGAAAAGATTTTTCTTTTCGACGACGAAGTTCCGGAAGGAGCACCGGACGGAACCTATTCGCTAACCAAATTAGCACAGGCGGCTGCTGAAAAGCCCATTGACGAAGATGCCCTTAAAGCCCGCCGACTAGACCCAATTTGGGATGTGGCCTTGCTGACTACGACATCGGGAACCACGGGCATCCCCAAACTGGTGGAATGGCCCACGGCCCCCCGCGTATGCACCTCGAAAGGCCGTGTGGATATTTGGAATCTTACCAATGAAGACATCACCATGGCGATTGCGCCCCATGCCGGAGGTGCCGCCGGAACATTGACCTATTTTGCCGCTCCCCTGGTCGGCGCCAAGACGGTCATGCTGGAGGAATTCGATCCGGAGGCCGCTTTAGCCTTGATCGAAAAAGAGAAAGCCACCGCCATCGGTGTGGTGCCGACACATCTGGTGAGAATGCTCGAAGTCGATTCCTCCAAATTCGATTTGAGTTCTCTGCGCTTTATCCGCTCCGCCGGCGGCTATCTCTCACCCCAAATCGCCGAAGAAGCCGAAACCGCGTTCGGTGCCAATATCACCAGTGACCTGGGGACCCAGGATATGGGCTCGGTTTCCGGCTGCCGGGTAGAAGATTCCAAAGATCTTCGCCGCCGGACCGTTGGGCGTATGCTGCCGGGTAATAAGGTCCGCCTGCTTCACAAAGACACCGGGGAGCCTGTAGCAGATGGCGAACCCGGCGTCTTGTATTTCAGAGGGCCCCATGCACCGGCCGGTTATTACCGCGATGAAGAATTAACGTCCACTGTTTTCGATCCCGATGGCTGGACCACCACCGGCGATATTGTCAAATTCGATCAGGAATGCCTGTGGATCCTGGGTCGCGCCAAAGATATGATCATCCGCGGCGGTCAAAATATTTATCCGGCGGAAATCGAAGGTCTACTCAACGATCATCCCAAAGTGGCCTCAGTGGCCGTTGTGGGATATCCGGATCGGGAAATGGGAGAACGAACGTGCGCTTACGTAATCCCCAAAGGCGGCCAGAATTTCAGCTTTGAAGAAATGGTTGAATTTCTCAAAGGAAAAAAACTGGCCATGTACAAGCTTCCCGAACGCCTCGAAGTCGTCGAGGAATTCCCCGCCGTAGGTGACTCCGGAAAAGTAAATAAAGAAACACTGAAAAAAGATATCGCAGAAAAAGTAGAAAAAGGTACTTAAACCGCAAAAAGCAGGATAATTTATGCCAAAATCAGTTCTAGTTATTTCTACCTTGGACACCAAAGGTCAGGAAACATTATATCTTAAAAATAAGTTGAGCACTATCGGTCTCAATCCAATGCTGATGGATATCTCCGGAAGGGGGAGCAATATTGCCGCAATCGAAATCCCCGCTGATCGCGTGGCGCAAGCCGGCGGTGGCAGTTTTGAGGAAATCCAGGCTTCTCGGGACCGAACCCGCATCACAAATATCATGATGGCAGGCGGATCACGAATCGCGCAGGAATTGTTAAAGGACGGCGAACTGAAAGGCGTTATCGGTATCGGAGGATCCACCGGTTCTCTGATGGCAACCGAAATCATGAGATCGCTGCCCTTTGGTATACCCAAAGTGATGATCTCATCCACGGCCGCGTTGCCCGGTCTCTCCACCCGCTACATTGGGACCGGGGATATTGCCCTCTTCCATTCGGTGGTTGAGATAGCCGGTGTTTCCAATCTTCTTAAAAATGTCATAGACCGCGCAGCTCACGCCCTATCAGGAATGGCGGCCGATGATATCGCATCACCAAAGGCGCAAAAAGGTAAAGCCATTGCTCTGACCATGCTGGGACCCTGTGAGAAATGTGCCAGTTCGGTGCGCGTTGCCTTGGAAGCAAAGGGCTATCAAATCATCGGATTTTCGGCCGCAGGCATCGGTGATCGTGCCATGGAAGATATGATCAAAGCAGGTTTCTTTCAGGGCGTCATTGATTTAGCGCCGGGCGGAGTCGGTGAACATCTTTTCGGTTTTATGCGCGATGCCGGTCCTCACCGATTGGAAAATGCAGGCCATATGGGAATTCCTCAAATTGTTTCCACCTGTAGTGTGAACCATATGACTCCTGCGAAATCTAAATATAAACCGGAATATCATGGTCGACGCAAGTACGATCTGGATAAATTCCGCACCTGGATTCGTTTGTCACCCAACGAACTCAGAGAAGTCGCTGGTGTCTTTGCCGAAAAGCTGAATAAAGCAAATGGACCGGTCAGAGTGCTGATACCTTTAGATGGCTGGTCAGCGGTTGACTTCGCCGGCAATCCGACGTACGATCCTATAGAGGATCGTGTATTTGTAAAGATTCTTCGTGATAAGCTGGCTGAGGATATCGAGATTCTCGAAGTAAATGCGAATATGGAAGATCCTGAATTTGCAGAAGTTGTTGTGGAATCTGCGTTGCAGATTTTTTAGCTGGACATAGATTTTCACCGATTAATAAAAAGCTGGGTTTTTTTTGACAATTGTAAAACGGACACGCTATCTTTGAAAACCGCGTTTATGAGTGTCCCGCAATAAAAGTGGATTTAATTATAGATCGGATTCATGATGAATTTGCGGGTGTGTTAAAAAATGCCTGACAATCCTATCATGTCGACGGTCAAAACGAAATAGACGAGCCTGGCGATTGCATCGATTTTCAGACTCAGGGGAAGAAAACCAATGTCAAAACGACTAGTAATCGGCATATCCGGAGCCAGCGGTGTCACGTATGGTGTCAGGCTGCTCAGTGTGCTAAAAGAAAATGATTATGAAACCCACCTGATAATATCCGAGGCGGGCAAGCTGAATATAAAAATCGAAACAAACCATACGCCTGACGAAGTGCAGGCCATGGCCGACTATGTCTATGATCACAAAAATGTGGCGGCCTCCCTTGCCAGCGGCTCGTTTTTGACCGAAGGCATGGTAGTGGTTCCGTGTACCATCAAGACTCTTTCCGGCATTGCCAATTCGTATAATGAAAACCTTCTGGTGAGAGCTGCCGACGTAACCTTAAAGGAAAAACGCAAGCTGGTACTTGTCGTCAGAGAGACGCCGCTTCACAAGGGGCACCTCCGCCTGATGACAATGGCCGCGGACATGGGCGCTCACATTCTCCCGCCGGTTCCCTCATTTTATCACATACCGAAAACCATCGAGGACATCATCGATCAAACCATTGGAAAAATACTCGACTACATGGGCATCGAACACAACCTATTTAGTCGCTGGGGAGAAGCAACGCAGACGTCTGATACCCCGGATACTTCTCTAAAGGCCCTCTAATTGAGAGGTACCCACTACTATTTCCTTATATTCAGCTTCGACTTTTGCAACATCAGGTTGGCAATAGGCTTGACCGCAAGGTACTGAAGTCAAGGGCAATGAATTGACACTTGAAATTTGCCGAAACGTGGTTATGATCCAATGGTGAACATTGATGTCAGCTTCGTTAAGCTTTATTGTAATAGATTACTTAATGGATATTGCTGGCTGGTGTATTAATCTTAACATAAAAAGGAGGATGTTCTGATGAAATTAAATGCGTTGAAAAGCACCTTAAAATTTTCCAATGTTTTGTACATTGCCGTTTTCGCGGTAATTTTTGTAATCTTCATGTCTGCGCAGCCATCATTTGGGAAAACTCCAAAGGAATACGATGCGAGT
The DNA here is from genome assembly GCA_050121225.1 of Desulfobacterales bacterium. GTDB lineage: Bacteria > Desulfobacterota > Desulfobacteria > Desulfobacterales > JAFDCJ01 > JAFDCJ01. Next base: position 194 of record JASFJP010000127.1, on the reverse strand, counting down.
GTCGACGCCGCTTTGGATCGATTTAACAAGCAGGTAAAGGATGCTAATGAGGTCGTTCGGCGTGCTAAAGGTCTGCTGGTTCTTCCCAACGTAAAAAAAGGTGCACTGATTGTTGGCGGTGAGTATGGTCGCGGGGCCTTGCGAATCGGTGGCAAATCGGTAGATTACTACAGTATGATTACCGGATCTGTTGG
>JASFJP010000126.1:0-9731 GCA_050121225.1 Desulfobacterales bacterium | reverse complement strand
ATTCTGTTTTCCGGACAGCCCTTCGGGCGATCATGAATCCGCCGTCATCAGAGCGTTTTTCAACGACCGACTTTATTTCAAGTTTAATTCAGATCGGTTTTTCCCTAATTCTGCAGATCAAGTCGAGCGTATAATTGCCCAAAGAAATGAGGAAGCACGCAGAAGACGAATTATTGAGACAGGGGGAGCTTGGCTGAAAGACTTGCTAAATGCCGCGCCAACACTATCCGATTTTAACGAGGAGGAAGCCAAAGAAATCACTCGCATATTGAAGGAGTACTATCTTTATGAGAAGGAAAGTAGCGATTATACCCTTGCCAAATCTATGATCTCACAGGCCGGATTGGATGGTAAAGACGGTCTCTTTCAGATTCTTGTACGACTGAAGGTTTTTGATGAGGACGCCAATATTGATCTGATTCGATTCGAGATTGCCACCGATTTCTCTGACGCCATATCGGATAGTGCCCGGCAACTGGTCAATTTATATTCAGGACCTTTCAACAGTGGTCGTCGAAGGGATCTGACGTCGTTGCCCCTGATAACAATTGATGGTCAATCTACTTTAGATTATGATGATGCCCTGAGCATTGAAAAAGTTGGTGATCAGTATCGTCTTGGCATACATATTGTGGATGTCGGGCATTTTGTCCGTAAAGGCGATATGATCGACCGGGGTGCTCTTTCCCGGGCAAGCTCAATTTACATGCCCGATCAAAAAATATCCATGCTGCCTTCCAGCCTCGCTGAAGGCTTGTGCAGCTTGAAGGCCGGTGAAGTGCGCCCTGCCATTAGTACCATGGTGAATCTGAGTCCGTTTTTAGAGGTGATAGACTATGAAATTATTCCAAGTTTGGTGAATGTCGCGCATCAGCTTACCTATTATGATGTTAACCTTGCTGTGGATCAAGACCCGGAAATGATGATTCTGCGGGATATTGCGGCCAAGTTTCGTCAGAAGAGATTTGATTCAGGCGCAGTGCAGATTTCAGTACCGGAAATCAATATATGGCTCGGTGAAGATCACTCAGTTACGGTAAACAAAATCAATCGCGAAAGCCCCGGCAGAATGCTGGTTTCAGAGCTCATGATTTTGGCGAACTGGCTGATGGCCAGCTATTTAGCCGAAAACAGTATCCCGGCCATTTTCCGATCACAACCTAATCCCAGGGATCGTCTTTACAAAGGCGAGGAAGGCACATTATTTCAACATTGGATGCAACGGAGGTTATTGAGTCGTTTCATTTTGGGCCACCAGCCAGATAAGCACTCCGGACTTGGCTTAAATGCCTATGTTACGGCTACGTCTCCGATTCGGAAGTATTTTGATCTGGTTACCCAGCGGCAGATACGCGCGTTGCTCGGTTTAGAACAGCCTTACACTGCCGAAGAAATAGATCAGATTATTCAACTGCTCGAGATACCCATGAGCAATGTGGGGCGAGTTCAATTCACACGACACCGTTACTGGCTATTGAAATACCTTGAAATGCAGATAGGAAAGAAAGAGGAAGCGATTGTTCTCACCAAACGGCGCAGAGATTATCAAATCCTGCTGACCGAATATATGGTTGAATGCGATCTTCCGGTGTCCAGTGGTATTGATTTAAAACCTGAAGACCTCATTCAAGTTACGATTCAAAGGGTCAACGCCAGAAAGGATCTGCTTCAGGTTGCCATCGGCTAATTGTGTCGATATCTGCACACCAATGCTGCAACACTAGTGTGTTTGCCGCATTGTTTTTTAAACTAAATGACCTATCCACAACCGATCACCTGCAGGTCCGGCAGTGTCGGCCAGAAAACAGTCTTCCACGCTCCAGTGGTCGCCTCAATTCCATTATTTCCAAAATTGTAATAACTTATTTTTCTAAGCATTTATAAATTTAAGTTATTGAAAATATTTGATTATATTTCCGAAGCAAATAATTTAATTCTAGCTTACCTCATAAAATGAATAATTATCTTGACTAAATATTAAAAATTAAATATAAGATCATACTATTAATAAATCTTATTCAGGGAGCATCGCTGTCATGGGAATCCAAGAGCGCAAGGAAAGGGAGAAGGAAAGGCGTCGTCAGCAGATCATGGTTGCGGCCAAAAGGGTTTTTACTGAAAAGGGTTTCAACAAAGCTACCATGGAGGATATCGCACAGGAAGCAGAATTGAGTCCCGGGACCCTCTATTTGTATTTTAAAAACAAAGAAGAGCTATATTCATCCCTTTCTCTTAGGATTCTTCAATACCTTCTCATCCGCGTCGAGCATGTAAATGATGAGAAGGATACTGGTCCTGAAGAGAAATTAAAATCCCTGATGGAAGCCATGTATGATGTATATGAGTTTGATCCGCTTATTATCATCAATATGTTTCATCTGCAATCCAGTGAAACCCTAAAAAATCTGTCGCCGCAATTGATGTCGGAGATTAAAGACCTTTCTCGCAAGTCGTTGAATGCAATTGCCAGAATTTTCAGAGAAGGCGTCGACCAAGGCTTATTTATTGATCGGCACCCGGTTGCCCTGGCAGATACCTTTTGGTCATTGTTCTCCGGTGTCGTTCTCTGGTTGACCAGCAAGAAACTCATTAATGAGGAAAAGGACTATCTCAAACAAACCCTCGAGCTAGCCTTTGAAATTCTTGGTCGCGGTGTGAAAAAGAGCTGAGTTGAGTTACTTCAGACTAAATTGTCCGGGTAAAAAGCCTCGTGATTTCATCTACCTCGAATTGAGGCCATTCGGTTTGGTGCGAAGAGATATATGCACGAATGCCCTGCCCTTTTTTTGCGACTTCGCCAATACACGTGACATCGATGCCGGCGGCGCGAATCGCCGTCATGAGCTGTTGACAGTCTGCCTTCCGGCAGCAGATCAGTAAACTACCTGAACCGATAAGCCCAAGAGGATTGATACCCAGCAAATGGCAAATTTGATGGGTTTCAGGAAAAACAGGTATAGAGTCCCTATTGATATTAATACGATGATTCCCGGCGATGCTCAACTCTTCCAAGGCAGTCGCCAGCCCTCCTTCGGTTACATCGTGCATCGCGCTAGTTGACGTAAAGCCGGCCGCAATTTGAGCTTCGGAAATAATGCTGATATTGGCCAGAAATTCCCGACACCTGTCGATGGCTGAATCGGCCATTCCGAGGCGTTTTAAGCGATCGCCGAATTCTCTGGCGATGATTGCAGTTCCCTCGACTGCGACAGCCTTTGTCAGCAGAACATGATCGCCCGGGGCCATCTTGCGCTTGTCGATTAAGTTGTCTTTGGTTACGGTACCGGCCATCATTCCAGTTACCACCGGCCTGGTAACCGCGTCGGTTATTTCGGTATGGCCGCCACACAGGGTAATGTGCCAGTGCTGACAATATTCTTTCAATTCGTTGACAACGCGGTGGATTTTTGAAGCGGTCACACCTGGTGGAAACAACAGCGTTGTTAAGAACCATCGCGGTTTCGCTCCTGACGTCGCAATGTCATTGGCGTTAACCAAAACCGCATATTGGCTGATCGAATCTGTAGCAAATGTGATAGGATCTGATTTTAATACCAGAACTTCCTCTGATTCCACATTTACCGCCGCGATATCCTCTCCGACACCTGGATTAATGAGAATCGAAGGATCCTCGAAAACAAACTGATCCAGAAATTCCCGCAGAAGATCATTCGGCAATTTGCCGCTGGGCAGCGGAACTCTCAGGCGCACGATTTTTTTAAGCTCTTCAATTTGTGAAATTTGGAAATCAACACCATCTTGGATCGAATGAGGTGCTACCGATGGGTCCAACAGGACAGTGCCGGCGCCAACGCGATGAGCCGCGTGCAGAATCGCCGGATCGGATGCCACTACCAAAATCCGATGCTGCGGCATTGTTAATTGTTGAGCAGCGAGTTGGATTGGAGAAGTGTTCGGCTCATGCTCAAGGACATCCTCTCGGCAGATGACCACCTCGTTGTCCAAAATACTGAACGAGGATACTCGCTCAAGAATATTGCTCACCGAGGAACGTCCACTCTGACTAATGATTGCTATCCGAAGATCCTTTGATCGCAGATAGTCGAGTACTGCGCCAATACCGGAAACTTCATGGAACTCTCGCACGGTGTTGAGATCAATTTGCTCCAAGGTCAATAAAACCTTCGCTTTATCACCTGAATTTGGTAGATTCCGGATAAAATCGTTGATTGATTGATCCGCCGGGCAACCGACAGCCGCTTTTACGTCGACCTCTTGTTGGTTGAGCGGCTGTATCAACGTGCCTTCGAGATACAAGAAAACCGAGCTAATCTGACTAGTTTGGGTATACATGCCGGTGATATACACTAATTTTAGAATAAATGCTGCAATTTAACTTATGAATACTCGTTTAAAAGGTTTATAAAAAAAACGGTTCTGGGGGACTGCATAAGGTCAGGCCTATCAACGGACTCCTTGACAGAAAGCCCTTTAAATGTCAAATCTTTCCCAATTGAGGAAGAAGAGCCAATGAATGCACCACCGAAAAAATCTGCGATGCTCTCCGCTTCGAACGGCATCAAGATCTTCTATCGGCATTATCCGGCCGAGGTTGAACGTGCCCGCGTCGTGATTGCGCACGGCCTTGGAGAACACTCCGGGCGCTACGCAAATGTTGTCGACGCTATGCGCGCTATGGGCGTCAGTGTCTGGGCATTGGACCATCGCGGACACGGTCAGAGTGATGGAAAACGAGGACATATTCTCAACTTCACCCAATTTCTTTCGGATCTGCACTTGATGGTAAAGCGGACGCGTGAAGGACTTCCCGCAGAAATGAAATGCTTCTTGTTGGGGCACAGCATGGGTGGTTTAATCGTGCTTCTTTTTAGCCAGCGGTTTCCTGATCTAATTGAGGGAGTCATTGTCTCATCGCCTGCCCTGGGTATGATCTTTGATGTACCCCGAGCGAAAAAGCTTTTAGGGTTGCTGATGTCCTATATTTGGCCGAGTTTAACCATGAGCAATGAGCTGGATGTGACCAAAATCAGTCATGATCCCGAGGTTGTCAGTGCCTATTGCAATGATTCGCTGGTTCATGACCGGGTCAGCGCACGATTTTTTACCGAATTTCTATCGGCTATGGAAACCGCTCATCAGAACGCAACCGCCATAGAGGTGCCCATATTGATGCAGATCGCCGGTGACGATTATCTGGTGAATGCGGATTCTTCCCTACGATTTTTTGACAAACTGGATGTCAGGGACAAGACCTTACGCTTATATAATGGGATGTATCATGAGATTTACAATGAATGCGGAGATGAAAAGCAAAGAGTATTTGCCGATCTGCATGACTGGCTGGAACGTCACATCAGCTAAGGCCGCTTTCAATGATGAAACGAAGGATATGTGGCCTTAGAAATACGAACATTCACTCATGCCAAAAGAAGGTGATGGGTTTTTGTAAAACCGGCTGAATCGCCACAGGGCCGATTATGTCCTCATCGTTTGGGTTTTGGTTGCCCCACCAGTTATGGGAGGCTTTCACCAACCCGAGGCTATCCAGCACTTTAATTTCCCAGCTACCGTTATTTTCAATATTGTTTCGGGTAATCCGGGCCTGGCTGTTTTCCAATAAAAAGCCGCCGGATCTATTTTCTGTAATTATGGAGGCTTTAACCGAAACCGTTGCCTGACGTGCGGCAATTCCGGTTTTTGCTGATGTTCGGATGAGGCTGCCGGAAATATCGGTGCTGCTCTCTTCCAGTACGATGCCCCATACATTTTCATGGAATTGGCAGTTTTGTATCGAAACCTTTGACTTGGCGGCTCTGAAGCCGAATTCGGCGTTTGATATGGTACAGTAGCTTAAGGTGTTGTCTTTGCGACTCTGGACTAAAAATATACCTTTCCAGCCCGACGAGCCCAAACTTGCCAGCCGCACCGGCTTGTCTTTGGTTCCCAATATTTGAAGTTCACCTTTCACAATCAGGCCGAGGTTTTGAAACCATACCACCGTTCCTGGGGCCACCGTGAGTCTGGCGCCGGGCTTCACCACCAACGCGTCTTTAACCAAATAGGGGCTGTGGTCTGCATTTAATATCCTATCCTTGGATATTGCCGACGGCAGCAGCGTCGGCTCGCCGATTTTAATCGGTCCCAAGGTGTCCATCCATTGACTACCGACACCTTTTTTAGATCTAAGATAACCGACTAGACGACCATGGGGTAGCCGATCTTGGGGTTTGACGCGGTAAGCACCGATATAAACCCCCGGTTTTTGTTCTTTCATCGGCAGGTCGGCAAAAAGCGGTGGAATACTCCAGCTGGCGACTTGATTTTGATCTCCGATCATGGCCACCCTTAAATAGTTTCCCGGACGAATCAGTTTCCCGGCCCCGTTATGAACCAAAACTTCAATTTTAGGCGGAGGGTCGGTTACTGCGGGAGGATTGGGTATTGTGGCGACCATTTGCATGCAGAGCTCTGAGGCGGCTTTTAGATGGCATGCTTGTTGATGATTGATCGCGGTCTTCAAAACTGTGGTAGCCAAACCGAGGGGAGATAAAGGTACGTCTCCCTCTTCCAGGTGGATGGTATGCTTGAGTTCCCATATAACTTGTTCTGTATGGCAGCTAACCATTTGTGCTTTGAGTCCGGCTTGGTTATCGGAATACACGAGAGCATAAATTTTACCAAGGCTGTGGACTTCTCCGAAAATGACGGCGTCTACTCCCAGTAGTTGCCCCAATGTTTTGGGTGAGACGGCATGACCGGCCGAAATTTTCTGATAAAGTTCATTTCGTCTCAACGTATCGTCAATGACGTAAGGCTCCAAATCTCGATAGTTTAACGAACTGAAAAAGTTGTAAAACATTTTGCGGACAACTTTGGCGGCATCCGGATTGGTCGTTTTGTTCACAAAGGGAATAATTGCAACTTTTCCAGGCAGTTTCTGTTCTTCGAGCACGGCCGGCGTGGGCGGAGGTTGCAACATTCTGAGCATGCAAGAGGTGCACAAAATAGCGATGAAAAGAGGTAAGCATGTCAATTTGAGAATGTTTAACCTGTCACAGGTTCTGTTGTCCATATTGACAGCGCCTTCCTGTATGAGTTTTACCAAGGCTTATCCGAATTTTTCTCTTGTTCTTCAAAAAGATATTTCATGATCCACGAGCTTTCGTTACCCGACTCCTCAAGCAACCTTTTGACTTCCGCTCGTTTTTCGTCTTGTTCATTCGAAGCTGCAATCGTTTTCTTTTTGTCTGAGGCACTGTGACTGCTTCTTGATTTCGACAATTTTTCGCGGCATAATTTTATCTTATCATTAATTTCAGGAACTTCCGTGTCAATCAGATAATAGCGTTCGTAAAAGGAAAGGGCTTTGGACCATTTCTTTTTTGTGAAATAGGCGTCACCTTTTTCACGATAAAAAGCTTTCATCTGGTCTAAGCGCTTGAGCGCCAATGGGTGTTCAGGATCTATGGATAACACGGCTTGATAGACGGTATAGGCATTTTGATTGACCGGTTTGAGAAAACGTTTGGCCAGAAAATGGGTTTCGGCCTCCTTGAGCAGTTGCGTCAGTGTTTGATCCTGGCGTGGCTGCTGACTTGCCAGCCATATTCGCCTGATGGCTTTTTGAGCCTCTTCAAAGTAAATGCTGTCCTCGCGAATAGCGGCATACTGCCCCAGTGCGGGTTGATTTTGTTTATTTTTTTCAAGACGTTGACCTAAGGTCAGGCGAAAATAGTCTAAGCGATCCCAGAGAACATCAGACTCTTTTCTGGCTCCGTAATCTTCCAGATAATCCAGCAGATAGTCTATGCCGTCTTCAAGACGTTGTTCCTGAACCCTATTTTGAGCAATGGCCCATGTTGATTCTGTCAGAAGTTCCATTGCTTGGTGTTCGTGTATCGGTAATAGATTTAAGTTCAAAAGATGCTTGAGTTTTTTTTGGGCCGACTGATATTTGCCTAATTTTACCTGTTTAGATAGCGTTGACAGCGTCCATTTGATTTTCAATGGTGTATAAGCATTGAAGTATGCGAAATAAGCTGCAAAACTAAGCAACAGAAAAACGGAAAACCATAAACCCCATCCCATTCGTTTATTTTTCGTCAATAGTTTGGTGTCGATTTTGCGTGCGTCCTTAGCGCGGTCTGAAATAAAAGCGAGAGAAACGGATCCGATTTTGACTTGATCTCCTGCATAGAGGCGTTTTTCAGTGATGGGTCGGTCATTCAAAAATAGCGGATTGGTTGTACTGACATTTCTGACCACATATCCATCAGCTCGCTTTTCAACCACGCAATGCTTGCGTGACACCAACGGATCGAGCAAATTGAGATCTGCCTCAACCGAACGGCCAATGACGAGCTTTTCTTTATTTAGAGGGAAAATTTGGCTGGATCCGGTCGGGGTGGTGCAGACCAAACGAGGTCCTAAGGTTCCCTCCATGGTCTCTGTCAAGACCATCGTTTTGGCTTCGAGTGCAACATCCTTGGCTGAGGTATCTGTATTTTTTCCCACCTGATTTATTACGGTCATCGTGTACCTGACGTTAACGGATCTATTTTACGAATGATTAAGGCACGTTTTGTATTTTGATGCCACCCATGGAAATGGGTATCAGTTTTTATTTAGGATTTGATATTGTTCGCGGCTGGAGAAACTTTTACCATAAACCTACTGATACATGGTTTATATCGGCAAATTTCTGATTGGCTTTAATACGGTCTGTAATTTTATATCCAAGTCTATTCCTGGTCGTTGTCCAGAACTGGATTGCGGGCGTGCTAACTTTTCCAAGGCCAGCGCTTGGCGAGATACGCAAGACTCTGCCAAAGATCGCTTTCCGTATGCGGCTCAATGGTGATGATGGGCTGAGGATGTACTTCGTTTTTTAGGTAATCGAAGAGGACATCAAAATTGATAGTACCGTTTCCCATGGCCAAATGCTCGTCATTTTTACCGTGATTGTCATGGAGATGGAGCTGCCCAAGATATGATCCAAGACATGTTAGCCAGGACGCCAAATCTGAATTGCCGAAGGCAGTCAAATGACCGGTGTCCAGGCAAAAGCCGACGCGATGGCGTTGAAGTTTTTCGAAAATGATGAGCATGTCTTCCGGTTGTTTTTCGTAAACATTTTCCAGCATTAATTGTGAACCTTTTTCGGAAATCAGGTTTGCCAACCATGTCCATATTTCCAGACAATTTTCAACCCAGACATCTCGAAAATACCCATAGCGTTTGGCGTCGTAACCGGCATGGTATACGACTGATTTTGGTTTAAAGACGGGAATCAGATCAAGAACCTGCTCAAAACGCCTGCGGGTCAGCGCTCTGACAGCAGGATCCGTTGAACCGGCTGATAGGTCGATGTACGGTCCATGCAGCGTTGTAATTAACCCATGGTTATGAAGGGTTTCGGCGACATCCAGAAATTCGGCATTTGAAAAACGTTCCAGGGTCGCAGCATCGATGCCGATTTCCGGATTTAGGCCGTGTTGGACAAATTTATCCAGATAGGTATCGAAAAGCATCGAGAACGGCATATTGATTTGAATGTTTTTGAGAAGCGTTTGTATGTTTTTCATTTTTGATTATGAAGTGGAATTTTTTTTCGTAGTTACCCTGAAAGCTCCAGTCAGTGCCATCGGCGTTGAGGGTAACTCGCCTGGCGGACGCGTGAAACTCGCTTATAAGGGAGGGTAACATCAAACAGAGCCTCAAGTTCAATATAACAGTGAGGCGTATACACT
>JASFJP010000125.1:0-9838 GCA_050121225.1 Desulfobacterales bacterium | reverse complement strand
CATTATATTCTCTCTTCCACAATGCATCAAATTTGGGAAAGGGTAACCACTGGCATCCATGGTGTCAACAATTTACAGGCTTCGACTCAAATCTTTTTCGCAGCGCTTTAAAAATTCAGGCCCAGTCCCACGAGGATGTATATTTTGACCGGCAGAGATAATCTGTATTCATTCTAAATTACTTGACACTTGCGGTATGCATGTTAGTTATGTATCATTATTTTGTGTTCGGCAAATGGTGGTTAAACAGAAAGTAACATATAATGTTTTTGATGTATGGAGATAACTACGATGAGTCGCTATAGTAACTTTGCAGGAAGTCCCGGACAGTTACTTTTGTTGATGGCCATTATGGCTATATTCATGTCGGCCCTGTCGGGCTGCACTTCAACTTACGGCCAGCTTCAGAGCAGTTACGAGGTCACTGACGCTTTTAAAAACCATCAGGTTTTAACCAACTATCAATATTATTACAGCGGGTTTCAACGAATGCCCTATGGCATTATCGGTATCGATCAGAACTACAGGCTCTATAGAGCCCGCGCCGGTTATTGGAAACCCATCAATATGACCCCGGATGTGCTCAGTCAATGGACATACGGAATGCAACATGTTTACAGTCTACCACCTCGCGGTGCCTGGATTTTGGATCAAAATGGTAATCGAGTCGGATTTTGGTACTCCTCGCAGTACTGGGCCACGATAAGAATGCGCCAAAATAATGAGGTGTCGGTGGTGACACCTAAACCGCCGGATTTAAGCGGTATTCCTTGATTGGATGCCTTTGAAAGACCGACTATGAATAAAAAAATTGCAGCGTTTTTTACGTTACTGTGTGTTTTTCCGCTGGCGGGCTGTGCCGCTGTTGTTGTCGGTGCCGGGGTGGGCGCTGGAACCTACACCTATGTCAAGGGAGAGCTAAAAAGAAGCTATCCGGCCAAATTTGATCGAACCTTGCAAGTGTGTGTCGACATTGTCAATGGTCTCGATCAGCCAATTCTCGAAAAAACCACCGATGGTGAAAAAACAACCCTAAAAACGAAGCGAAAAGATGAAACTCCGCAAACCATAACCGTCGCCATCGAAAGCCTTGATTGGACGGAAGTGTCCGTGCGAACCGGTGTGGTGGGTTATTGGAAGAAAGATATTTCACAGCAGTTTCACGATTTTATCGCTGAGAGGCTCAAACAATAGGATCGTTGTCGGAGGCCTGGAACCTGTTTGTGAGCGGGGTTTGATGTGGAGAAAAGACGGAGCGCACATCAGCGGATGTGAGTCCTTAGCAGCGAATTTCATCACAGCTCACGGGCATTCGATATTATTTTGGTAGCGCTTCTACCTCAAAAGAGTTTCTAGTTTTTTGCATGTTGTGCAAAAGGAAGCACCTGATTGAAGGCGTCGATCTGTGCTTGTTCCAAGCGGTTGATTTCATCAAGATGAGTCTCCATAATACGGCTGAGACGAGGATCGCCAAAACGATGGAGGCTGAAATTTGAGACGGCCGTAAATCCGCGTCTAATTTTATGTGCGCCCCCGGCACCCGGATCAAAGCGCTGGATATCATTGCGGATGGCCCATTCAATCGGGGTATAGTAACATGCGTTAAAATGCAGCGAATCAACGGGTTTAGCACTCCCCCAATACCGACCATAAAGTTGCTTCCCTTTTGTCGCCAGCATCGACATTCCCAGAGGCAAAGAATGGTTGCGTTTCTCAAACGCCGCCACAATTACCAGGCGGTGGCGAAAATTTTGATATAGTGCGTCGAAGAACGACTTAGTCAGATAACGGCATCCCCAGGGGCCGAATTTATCATTGGTGCTGCGATAATATGTATACATCAATGGGAAAAAGGCGGGGGGGATATCATCTCCGCTATAGGTCTTCATCGTAATCCCTTGTTTCTCGATCGCTTTACGCTCGCGTTTGATGTTTCGTCGCTGGTTGGAGTTGAAAATCGCCAAATAGTCATCAAAGCTGTTGCAGTTATGATTTTGCCAGATGAAACTTTGATGCATCCAGCTCAGATACCCCAGGCTGACTATCTCGCGCCGCCATTGAGGATCGACGAATAGGAAACTGCTTCCGGACAGGCTAAAACGCCGGCAAAATCGATCAATTTCATTCACCATCAGCTGTGTCAGAGCAGATTCATTCTCTTCGGACGCGATTAAAAAACGGTACCCAAGCATCGGCGTGAAAGGGCTCATTCCCACAAGTTTCGGATAGTAGTTGATTCCTAATCGACCGGCCACGTCTGCCCAAACGTGATCAAATACGAATTCACCAGCACTGTGCCCTTTGATATACAGCGGAGCCGCAGCAACTAGTTTCCGGCCCGACCAAACCGTTAGATGACATGGCTGCCAGCCAGTTTTGGCGGTTGTGCTCCTAGATGATTCCATAAGATGCAACCATTCCCACTCAAGAAAGGGTGTGGGTAAGGCCACGGCCAACGCATTCCAGGCATTTCTATCGATTTCGGAGATATTCCGGACCCACGAAATTGAAAATGAGGTTGATTTTTGTTTCACCATAATATGTATACGAATTCGGAGGTTTTTTTAGTCCGCGAACTCACTCCGTCTAACCTTCCTGATCTTTTAAAATTTAAGTCTGACATTGATATCTGTCATCCCTTTTTTGCGGATTGAGTTAATTCTCCTAAATTCTTGACAATGGTTATCAGATAAATATTATTAATAGGCTATCTATTCAAACTGCACTGCGAGGAAATGCACCATGCCGATCTATGAATTTCGATGTTTAGAATGCAATGAATGTTTTGAATTTCTTATAATGAACAAAAAAGAGCAAGTAGAGCTGAGATGTCCTAAATGCAAGTCTGAAGAATTTGAGAGGGTCCTCAGTGTCTCCTGCCACAGTATGGAAGAAGGCTCGTCGAAAAGCGACGGTCCAACGTCTCAAACTCGATCCTGTCCAGGTGGAAGCTGCACAACCTATGATATTCCCGGGCATTCGCAATAGTTTAATTCGATCTTCCACCTGAATATTGATCTAAAAAATCAATGAAACAAATACACGTTCAAGAGAAAAAACAGTTTAAAGAGCTGTTCAAACAAGAACGAATCGAAAATTTTGAAGATCGATTTAAGGTACTAGAAGCGTTTTTGCAAACCGAAAAGCACGTCACCGTTGATGAACTGGTTTTTCTGCTGGCAGAAAATGGATGGAAGCTTGATCCGGAATTTGTACTCGACACGTTAAAACTAATGTGTCGCTTCGGCTTTGCCCAGAAAACTAAATTTGATAATGGTGTGATTCATTACGAGCACCGTCACCTTGGGCAGCACCATGATCACATGATCTGCACCAAATGCAGAAAAATTATTGAATTCGAAGAAGACAAAATAGAACAACTGCAGATAAAAACGGCGGCAGCTTACGGATTTCATATGCTCCAGCACAGGATGGAAATCTACGGAATATGTTCGGACTGCCTGCAGGAGCGAATACATCAAATGCCGCTGATTGTGGCCAAAGCGGGTGAGCGTCTGGTTATCAATGAAATAAGGGGCGGAGCAGGCGCCAAGATGCGGTTGTTGACAATGGGTCTGCGGATCGGTGATAAAATAGAGGTGATCACGAACAATCGACATGGACAGCTCGCAATTGCGGCAGATTTGAAACGATATGTTCTGGGCCGTGGATTGGCGGAAAAAATAGTGGTCCGGCCGGACAATCATTGACAGCAGCTTGTGATGATTGATGCTAGATACGACAATCCCTCATTCATAGTAAGAACTCTACGCGTTTCCGCCTAGCGACATGCCAAAGTGACATCGCAAAACTTTGCTTTGCGAGTGGCGAACCTAAAATAAAAAGACAGTCACACATCAGCGAATCGGTTCACCTTAAAAACCTATTCTAGGGGAGTCACTTGGTCTTTTCAGATAACCAGATCGCATAAAAATAACCATGCCAGCATTTGAACCAGCCTATATTCGAGCATTCCAGCAGGGATTACTCCAAGAAAAAATTAAAAAGGCCACAGGCCTTTTACGATCCTGTGTGCTTTGTCCCAGAAGGTGTAAGGTCGATCGCCGGTCAGGAGAGAAAGGCGTGTGCAAGACCGCAAAGTACGCCTGGGTTTCCAGTTACAACCCGCACTTTGGAGAGGAAGAACCGCTTGTCGGTAGTCATGGCTCTGGTACCATTTTCTTTACGCATTGTAATCTGATGTGCTTGTTTTGTCAAAATTTCGACATTAGCCATGAAGGTTACGGCCGTGAAGTTTCTGGAGACGAGCTAGCCGCCATCATGCTTGCTTTGCAAAAGCAAGGGTGTCACAACATTAACTTTGTTACCCCCTCTCACGTCGTACCCCAGATATTGGAGGCTGTTGAGATTGCCGTGCGAAACGGCCTGGTTGTGCCTCTGGTTTACAATTCAGGGGGTTATGACCGGGTTGCAACCCTGAAAATTCTCGAAGGCATAGTTGATATTTACATGCCGGATTTCAAATTCTGGGATCCTAACGTTTCCGAAAGAGCGTGTCAGGCTAAAGATTATCCTGAAGTTGCCCGAAAGGCCTTAATAGAGATGCACCGACAGGTGGGCGATCTGCAAACAGATTCCTTCGGCATTGCTCGACGGGGGTTGCTTATCCGTCACCTTGTCTTGCCGGACGGTTTGGCCGGAACCCGCGATGTGATGAGATTTATTGCTCAAAAAATATCGCTGAATAGTTATGTTAACGTCATGTCCCAGTATCGGCCCTGCGGCCGAGCTTCAGAAGTTGCAGGACTCAACAAGAGTTTGGCGACTCAAGATTACCATCTGGCTGTGCAGGCTGCAAAAGAAGAGGGCATTACCCGGCTGGATCGACCACGCCGGCCGTTTTTATTTCGATGACCCAAAGATCGTGGCGTCATAGAAAATTGATTTTTTAGTTGTTCATGTCATCGCAATGTGTAGCAATATGAAGAACATTTTTGCCATTGGAGATATTCATGGATGTCTTGCAAAGCTTCGAGCGCTAATCGGGAAAATACCCATCGATTTTACCCGGGACACGCTGCTTTTCATTGGGGACTACATTGACAGGGGACCGCATTCGGTTGAAGTCGTCGATTATCTAATCAATTTCAAAAAGCGTCATCCGAGAGTTATATTTCTAAAGGGCAATCATGAAGACATGCTCGAAAAATATTTAAATGGAACGGATCGCTTTACCTATTTATTAAATGGTGGGCAACGAACGCTTGATAGTTATTTGAACCAAAGCACTAAATCTGATGCCTTCCCGATACCCGCCCATCATAAGGACTTTTATCGCTCCCTGAAGCTCTATTATGAAACAGATAAGTATATTTTCGTCCACGCCGGTATGCGGCCTAAAGTGCAGTTGGAATTTCAGGAAAACGAAGACCTTCTTTGGATTCGGGATAAATTTATCTACACTAAATATAATTTCGGTAAGCGCGTGATATTTGGTCATACGCCGCTGTCGAAACCTCTGGTTGAATCCAACAAAATCGGTATCGACACCGGCGCGGTGTATGGCAATGTTTTAACCTGTGTTCGATTACCGGATTTAGAATTTTTCTCAGCTTAGAGGGGCGTGGACTTTTGCGATAGGACAGCGTATAATATATTTTTTTATCGTTTTATAAATTTTCTATTCATACCATCAAGTCGCTTGCTATGAAAAAGTATGCAATCTTGCTTTTGATGTTCATTATTGTCAGCGCCGAGGTCGCAATGGCGGAGCGGTTGACTGTAATTGCACCGGTCGCCAATATCCGCTCCGCTCCCACCACTAATAGTGATGTATTGTGGAAGGTGGAAAAATACCACCCCATCTTTGTTATTCATAAATCGGGGGCCTGGTATCAGTTTCGGGATTTCGAGAATGACACGGGCTGGGTTCACAAATCGCTAATCGGCAAAGTACCGGCAGTCATTACCAAAAAGGATCTGTGCAATATACGATCAGGGCCCGGGACTAAAGAAGAGATCGTATTAAAAGTCGAAAAGGGAATTCCTTTTAAGGTAGTAAAGCGTGAAGGCCATTGGATTCTTGTCGAGCATGCCGATGGAGACACGGGTTGGATCCATGATTCTCTCGTTTGGTGAAAACAGAGCCCAAGGAATACATCAAAATGGATACCTTTCGATTTTTTGAAAACCAAAGAGAGTTGATCGTTGGAATTGGTTCCGCCCTGGTCGATATCCTAACGCACGAGCAAGACCAGTTTTTAGAAAAAACCGGTGCTGCCAAAGGTGGAATGACGCTGGTTGATAAGGATTTCATTGAGCGTACCCTGGCGCTGTCATCCAACACACACAGTATCGTTCCCGGAGGATCGGCCTGCAACACAGTGGTTGGCGTCGGCAAACTGGGCGGGCAAGCTCGTTTTGTGGGTAAATGCGGAAAGGGCGATTTGGGCAAATTGATTGAAAATGACTTAAAAGAACAAAATGTTCAGCCAGCCCTTTTTCGATCGGATTCGCCCACCGGGCGGGTGCTTTCCATAATCACTCCGGATGCGCAGCGCTCAATGTTTACCTATCTTGGTGCCGCTGCAGAAACCCGCCCCGAAGAAATTACCAGAGAATGCTTTGAAGGTGCCGCAATTGTTCATGTAGAGGGATATCTCTTGTTCAATCCGGAGTTGATTCAGGCCGCGCTATCGGCGGCCAAAGCCGCCCGTGCCAGAGTGTCGTTGGATTTGGCCAGCTATACGGTGGTTGAAAATTCCAAAGAACTTCTGCTGAACCTGGTTGATACATATGTTGACATCCTGATTGCAAATGAAGATGAGGCACGAGCGTTTACCGGGTTTACGGAGGAAACGCCAGCTCTGGAGGCCCTCGCCAAAATGTCGGAGATAGCGGTCCTTAAAGTCGGCGCCCGAGGAAGTTATATAGCGCACGCCGGCAACATCATATCCATTGATCCCATGGGTGACGGGAAAGCGGTAGATACGACCGGCGCCGGCGATTTATGGGCGGCTGGTTTTCTCTACGGACTCGTCAAGGGCTTGCCGCTGGCAAGATGTGGCGAGTTGGGATCGGCCTGCGGTTATGAAGTGTGTCAGACTATAGGTGCAAACATACCGGATGATGGTTGGGAAAGGATAAAGAGACTAATCAGGTAGTGGATTTTTGAGAGAAAAAAACGTATGATGCCCAAAATACCATTTAGGGCTCATTTTATAAATTAGAGCATTTGGAGGAAAGGAATAAATGGCCAAGCTACGAAAGAAAACCCGTAAAGAACTCTTAAAGGAACCTGATGAGTTTATAACATTATCGGGCCGGATGATTCAGTTTGCGCTCAAGCATAAAACCCAACTTACCTATGCCCTGGGATTTATTGTGGCCGCAGCGATTGTTTTTTCCGCTGTCCGTTTCATTTCTGTCCGCGCGGAGACCAAGGCCTCTGTTTTACTGGCACAAAGTCTGGCTAAATATGAAGCTATAAAAGATGATACGAATCCGGGGGAAGTCTACGCCAAAATATCCGAAGATTTTGAGACAATTTCAAAAAAATACGGCGGTAAAGAGAATGGAAAACTGGCTCGCCTGGTATATGCAAATATCTGCTTTGATGCCGCTAAATACGACCAAGCTATCGATCTATACAGCATGTTGTTAAACGATTTCGCAACCCATCCAATGATCCATAATCAGATCCTCAACAATTTGGGCTACTGCCATGAGCAATTGAGTGATTTTGCAAAAGCGGTCGAATATTTTGAAAGGACCTCCAACTCACCGAATTCGATGCTGCGCGATGAAGCCCTGTACCATCTTGGTTGGCTCTACAACAAATTAGGACAATCCGAAAAAAGCAAACAAGCATTCAATAAAATTATCTCCGATCACCCGGATTTTATTTATATAGATCTCGTCAAAGAACAGATGTCGGGCTGATCAAAACACGTTCGGTTTCAAAGAATGCAAATAAAAACGGTTAATCGTTAATATTCGATTAACCGTTAAGAAGGAAAGCAGATGAGTTTGTATTAGGCTTTCATTAACAGATGCAAATCTCTTGCCATTTCGGTTTTGCTTTCCTAAAAATTCTGATGTCGTCGTTAAATAACATTAATTTCAGTTAGTTATATCCAAACATAACATTTGAATTTAAAATCATCAACCCTTAATCGAATGCCATTCCACCGATTTGGGTTCAAAATTTTGAACCGCTGACCGCAGTATCCGAACCAACTATTTGATTTCAGTAGAATTAATTTTTGTTTGGCTAAATTCAAGATTATAAACCGCGTTGTAACCAGGTGCCGGGCATTTAAGTAACCTATTATATTTTATAGCAATATTTTAGTTCAATGTTTTGAACCGACCTCCAAGTTGTATTTTTTTATTTTCTGGTTGAGACCGCTTTTTCCAATCCCTAGAAGGGCAGCCGCATGGGCTTGGACGTTGTCAGACATCTTTAACGCCCGTTCGATCATGGCCTGTTCGATCATGGCCAATGTTTCATACAATTTAGCTTCAGCCGGAATACCTTCCAAATGCAGCGCATTGTGGATATTATCTTTGAATCCCTGCGGCAGATCGGTAACCCGGATAACATCATTCGGACACAAAATCATCATTCTCTCAATTAAGTTTTCAAGTTCGCGCACGTTTCCAGGCCAGCTGTACTCATAAAACAGTCGATCCACTTCCTGATCAACCCCCTTTACGGGTACGGCCGTTTTGCGTTCGGAGGCGTACTTGTTAAGAAAATGATCGACTAGCAAATGAATATCTTCCTTGCGGTCTTTCAGGGGCGGCAGGACGACATGGACCACGTTCAAGCGATAGAATAGATCCTCTCGGAAGCGACCGTGCAACATCTCTTCTTTCAAGTTTTTATTGGTGGCGGCGATAATTCGGATATTTACCGAAATGGGCTGGATGCCGCCGACCCGCTCAAAATTCTTTTCCTGCAGCACGCGCAACAATTTTACCTGCAGATTCTGGGACAATTCACCAATTTCATCCAGAAACAGAGTTCCACCGTCAGCAAGTTCAAAGCGCCCTTTTTTTTTGGCGACAGCTCCGGTGAATGCTCCTTTTTCATGGCCGAAAAGCTCACTTTCCAAAAGAGTCTCAGCCAACGCCGAACAATTCACAGCTATGTACGGCTTATCATGACGCTGACTGTTGAAATGAATCGATTTGGCGACCAGTTCTTTTCCAGTGCCGCTTTCGCCCTCGATTAAAACCGTGGCGCCGGATGGTGCGACTTTGCGGATCGTATCAAAGACCTTCCTTATGGCTTTGCTTTTTCCAATGATATTGCCAAAACGGTACTTAGTTTCAACCTCATCACGCAGGCGTCGATTATCTTTGACAACCTGGTACATGGAAATGGCCTTTTTCGTATATATGGTCAGGCGCTCGTTGTCGAAAGGCTTGAGTATGTAACTGTAAGCTCCTTTTTGCATCGCCTCAACGGCTTTATCGACCGTACCGTGAGCCGTCATCATAATCACCGGCAAATCCGGATCAATCGCTTTGATATTCTCAAGCAGTTTAATTCCATCCATACCGGGCATTTTCATATCGGTCAGAACTAGATCCAAATCTGACGCTTTTTGGATTTCTAACGCTTCCTGACCGCTCAGAGCGGTGAGAATTTCATAGCCTTCATCTTCTAAAACCGCACTGAGTACCCGCAAATAATTTTTTTCATCATCTACGATGAGAATAGTTTCCATGATGATTGTGTCTTTCCAGCGATTTTAATTCGCAGAAACTACTATGGATTTATGAACCAATAACTGTTTCCGGATACTACGCCGGTAACTCAACGCTGACCCGTGCCCCGCCCTCGGCCCTGTTTCGAACCTGAATACTG
>JASFJP010000124.1:0-9857 GCA_050121225.1 Desulfobacterales bacterium | reverse complement strand
CTCAACAATCATCTCAATTTCAACCGCAATGTTCAACGGCAGTGCGTTGGATCCGACAGCCGAGCGTGCATGTTTGCCTTTGTCGCCCAATACCTCGACAAAAAAGTCCGAAGCACCGTTAATGACCTTGGGTTGATCGGTAAACTCCGAGGTGCAGTTGACGAGTCCCAGCAGTTTCACCACTCGTTTGACCTTATCCAAATCACCAATCTCGGCTTTCAATGATCCCAGGAGTCCGATGGCGATCCGGCGAGCCGCCTCATAACCTTGCTCAGTTGAGAGATCCGCTCCGACTTTGCCGGTGATCAGTGAACCATCTTCTTTAAACGGACCGTGCCCGGAAAGAAAAACCAGATTGCCGCTTCGAACGGCAGGAACATAATTAGCCACCGGTGTCACCGCCGATGGGAGTTCAATCCCCATTTCGTTTAACTTGGCTTCAATTTGCATTTGAAAATTCCTTTCTGATAATACGACGATATATCTCTAATTAGGTTGGACTCCATCGGGAATGATTAGAGTCTTTAAAGTACAGTTTCTGCATTTTGTGATAGGATATTACTCTTTTGCCTTAAAGCGCTGAGCAATTTTTTCCAAGTTCGAAAGAAATGTAAATGTTTCTTTACCAGCCCAATCCTTTTCAGGCATCTTATATTTGTATTTTTGATAATATTCAAGTAAATCTTCAAAGGTATCCAAATCATTCCACTGCTGAAGCAACTTCGTTTTAATTCTTTTTTTTTCAGCCTTTTCAAGTGTTATCTGAAGAACCGAATCCGTGCTCCATGGGATATCCTGAAACAACTCGGGATGGGGTTTACGCATGCCCACTAAATAGTACCCACCGTCATGACACGGGCCGAATACGGCATCGACTCGATCGGATAGAAGCAATTTAAAGGATTGCTGCACACAGGATCTGGGCAAATCGGGAGTGTCACTATCGATAATCGAGATGGCATCATACCCCTCAGCCGCTTTTTCCACAAAGATGTTGTTGAGTCGTTCACCCAGGTTATTACCGCGTTGGGCAAACAGATGAAATCCATTGGAAGTGAACCTGGCAAAATATTCTTTTGATTCCGCCGGGGTGTAGGAGATGGCCAGATCATTCCCCTTGAGCATGCTGATTTCCTTTATTCGGTCAACAATAAAACAGCGATACAAATCTGTCGCCTCCAGAGGTGTGAGGGCGGGGTAAAGACGCGTTTTCACATCTCCTGGCCTGGGAGCCTTTGCAACGATAACAAGAAGTAATCTTTGACAGGCCTTATTCATTACAGGCTCCAAAGGATACCGCATCCCTGGCAACACTTAGGCGGTATAGAGGATTGAAGTTTTTCCCGAAACGTTTTGTATCTGGTTCCGTTCCATAATTGCTCCAATGAGGTTTCAAACACATTGCCTAAAACAATCGAAGCAAAATCTACGGTTGAAAATGGCGAGATGCAACAAGGCAATAGATTCCCATTGGCGGTTATGTACACCAGTGTCGACGGCCGATAGCATTTCATCCAAGGCGACTCTGCTCTTGTTTCACTTTGAATGCTTTCTCCCGGCTTACGCAGGCCGGATGCATTAAATCGGATCCCAAGGCGCGTGGCAAGTTCTTGACTTTTTTGTATCAATTCCCAATACGTCCCATCGCTGTTCTGCAATGACTTGGTGCTTCTTGCAACGCCGTAACCGTCATTATCCTGAAAATATACGAGACGCTGAAGATAAATATCTCCAATTCCGATATCACCGGCGAGTCGAACAAATTCAGGCAGCTCCAAAATATTATCCTCGGTCCCCAAAAACCACAGAGAGAGCCTCGGATGGCTCACCTGCTTGGCGCTTTGTAGGTTTAAGAATGACCGAAGATTTTGCACAATGCGTTCAAACTCGCTGTTGTTGCGAATTTTTCTGTATCCCTCCGGAGTCGCGGCATCCAGAGAAACGCGTAATTCGTCGAGACCGGCGTCGACGAGATCATGCCGCCAACCGTCATCGAGCAAAATGCCGTTGGAATTAAAGAGCGTATAGACATTGCGGTTTTTCAGGTGACGGACCATTTGGGGAAGATCCGGATTTAATAGAGGTTCCCCAACTCCATGAAGCATGATTTTTTCAAGATCCGGCAGCTGGTCAGTGATCATGGTCAACTCGTCAAACGAAATATCACGATCCGGTTCCCAATTTCCATTATAGAGAATACACCCTTTGCATCTGAGATTACAGCGGTTGGTTGTCTCTAGGTATAGGTTTTTGGGCAACGCTGAAATTTGATTCACTGCTGTCATGTATTTCTACCCATAAGGAAGGGTTTTATCTTCTCAATTTTTAGTGTCTAAGCTCAAATACCTCTGACAATGGTTGTGCAAATGCTGCCGGTCCGAAGTGGTTTCGCAGCTGAAGAGAGTTGACCGTCAATTCGAATTTTTCGGTTTTGATAGATCGGGCAAAACTCATCGGGTTGTTCAAACTGCCCCCGCAGTTTTCTGCGAGCGGCTCATCCACCACCACAATTACTGACGAAGTCACAACTGAGACAAAATTGGGGGGTATGATGGGTTTGCTTGAACAGCGGAGATTCGAAAATGCTCTCTTTTTGAGCAGCAAGATCATCGATGGTTAAGTCCGACTCGGGCCAATAAACACAGCTTTTCAATTTTCGATCGGGTGCAACCCGCATGCTCTTGCCCCCGCAAGGAGTGCCGTTTAAGCCGTCGATACCCAGGAATGTGTTGACCAGGGGCTCCGAAACCGAGATGATTTCACAGTTGTCGAAAAGAATTTCGAACGCCTGCCAATATTCATCAAAGCTCAGCATGTAGTCTGCGGTGTACATCGGTTGATAAACATTGACGCGAAAATCAACACCCAAGGCAGCCGCAAATCTGGCAAGAACTCCAAGATCTTTATAATTCAGGTTCATGAGCACCGCCAAAATCGAAACCCGCAGCCCGAGCTTTCGGCATCGCTCAACGCCCCTCATAACCGTCTCCCAATTGCCTTCACCGCGAAATTGATCATGCCGTCTTTGATCGGGAAAATCCACTGAGAATTCGACATCTTCAAAATATTGGAGCTGTTCGTCTGGTGTAATATAGAGGGTATAACCGTTGGAAGCGAGTGTAAGTTTAACGCCATAATCGTGCAAATAATTCAGAATATCAAGATATTCAGGGTTTAGACCGTTCTCACCGGTGCCAAAACCGATCGATTCTATTTCAAGCTTTTCACAGATTGTTTTTATATCTTTCAAGGATAGATGGTAAATTCGGTCTTGATCGCGATAGCAGTGCGCACAGTGCAAATTGCAGTCGCTAGTCAGACCTATTCCCAGGGAGACCATGAAATCCTCCTTTAGCGTAAAGTCTTAGTCGTAACGTCTTTGCATTTTATGATGAACCTTTTTTCATCACAAAACGAAAATCGTCTATACTAGGCTTTGAAAAGATACTTCAACGGCACAAGAAACATATAGTATGTGGCTAAAATCGTTCCCTTTAAGGTTCCGCTAACTTTGGATTCGCCGAGGCGTTTTCGGTAATGTATCGGTACGCTTTGAATTTGAAAACCCTTGCAGGCCGCCTTGACCACCATTTCCACCGGCCATCCGTAAGTCATTTGCTCCATATTCAAATCAAATAGGCTTTGAGCTCTAATTGCCCGAAAAGATCCGATATCTGAAATTTTAACGCCATAAAGCATGCGCAGTAAAAAGACGATAAATCGGTTCCCCAACCGACCGTGAAACGGCATCGAACCTTTGTCAAGTTTACCTTTGATCCGGCTGCCGATCACCAGATCTGCCCGCTTGTCGAGCACCGGACTCGCAATTTTCTCAAGCTGCTCGGGGTTATCGCTGCGGTCACCATCCAGGAAAACGATGACATCGGTATCTTTAACTGCTTTCGCACCGGCAAGGCATGCATAACCATAGCCGCGGCGAGGCTCACGAACGACTCTGGCACCCGCCAATGACGCTTGATTGGCGGAGTCATCCGTGGAACCATTATCGACGACAACAATCTCAACCACTTTGTCTTGGGGCACGGCGCGGACCACATCGCCGATGGCCTCTTCTTCGTTGAGGGTTGGTATGACAATTGAAATTTTCATAATTCTATCACCACAGATTTACGCTGATCGTCGGTTGCTTTGCGTGGTGATTTTCTCTGGACTGCCGTTCTCTTATTTCAACGGCTCCTGCGCATTCAAAGACCAATCATAAGGAAGATAAGCAATCTTTGGTCTAAGTTCCAAAAACGAAAGGCGTTCTTTTTTCAAATAACGCCTGATAAAATTCATGACCGTTCCCGATTTGAATTCAAAGTCGCCTGAAAACCAATCGAATAGCTTCGAAATATAGAGTGTATTGTCAGCATCATCTATTTTGATGCCGCGACTGGAATTTATATAGTTGTGAGTCTCTTCTTCCAGCTTCCGCTGCACATTTTCTTCGGTGTAGGCCCATTGAGGCAGCGGCGGGCAACTGGACGACGCACAGATAATCGCGAAATGAATTCTGGGATCCTTAAACTGTTTGCGCAGGATTTCGTGTTCGATATCATCCTGGCTTAAAAGCGTGCCGGCCACTGAGTGCTCCCTGCTTGTAAAAAACTTGGTCCCTGTCCAAACTCCGGGAACAAATGTTTCCCGAACGCTTTTTTTGGGCTTCCATTGAATTACTTTGTCAATGGTAACGGCATTGTAGGCATTAATCCAGAATGCCAGTTGACCATCTCGGGACATCTCGCTGATTTTTGCAGTTTTCAATGATTCCACATACGCCTTGAAAACAGGATCTTTCGCGATGCCGTTATAATCCACAAGACCTTCCTTATTCACATATTTCTTGAGAATTTGATCAAAAAGGGTGTGATCAAAGGTTTGTGCATATGCAGCGCTGAACAACCCGGCGACCAGCAACGTGGCGACGATATTAATCATTGTCTTAAATTTCATTTGTGCACCTCTAACCATTTGACGGTTTTATGAAAAGGAGACCTCCTTGCCATAGATTTGGGAGAAATCCAATGTTTAAAGATATACCCTAGAATGAGAAGTGCAAATAACACCAGATATTCGGTAAAAAGCACCCATGTCGGCATAACTCCCATGTCGGTTGCGTATTTTAAATAGGACAGGGTAACGGTTGCACTAAAGATCAACCAGGCAAGGCTTGGAAAAAACGTCAAAAAAGGAATAATCAAAATTACATACCAGGGATGCAGGGATGCCGGCATCAGTACGATTAAGAATCCCACGAGGATATAAGCGTAACGAATCATTTGCACGCCGTGTTTCTCTTTAATGAAGATGACAAGCCCCACAGCCATCAACGCCAAAATAAATAAGTGTGAAAGAAGAGAATAGTCTAAACCGGGAAACAGACGCATGATCAAATTTTTTAACCCCCAATTAAAGCTTTCATACGGATTATTTAGGTAGGTCGATAAAAATCCCGCTATCCTGTTGCCGGCTGAAACAAATGGCAGATAAAGCGCTGAAAACGTTATAATAAATGTCAGTATTCCTTTGATTCGATCCTTACGACGGATCATCGCCGGCAGCAAAAGGGCCGGATAGAGCTTAATTCCGCTGCATATGGCCAGTAGAATATATCCTGGAATTTTTTTATTGATGGAAGTCAGATAGAAAGCGGCAACCATCAAAAAAACGACGACGCCTTCCAGATGGCCGCTGTAGGCAATCTCAAATATGACCAGAGGATTCCAGGCATAGACAATCACTCTGGCTGGCCCAAAACCCCAAACCTTAAGCAAGGCAACCAGCAACAGCATGGACAAAATATCAATAACTACCTGAAATCCTTTATAGCCGTAAACGCTGTCGCCAACGATTGCAAAGACCAGACGAAAAAACAGCTGGGCTCCGGCCGGATAGATAGTCGGATGGTTTTTGCGGTTGATATTGGGATAAATCCGATTGTCCTGTAAGTTTTTCAGTTCTTGCGCCGCGGGTGGGAACAGGTAAGGGTTGATACCACTTTGCTGCACTCGTCCGTCCCAGATATAACGATACATGTCCTTAGAAAGCACGCTGGGTTCCGTCGGCACGAGACAAACCCTGAAGAGGGTCCCTGCAAATAGAATTATTACCACCAGATGTGTCGCTCGCTCTATTTTCGAGCCCGCTTTTAAGACCAACAGCACACCCAAAAAATAAACGATGCACAAGAACAGAAACAGGATTACGTAAACATGGATACTCGTCTTGTTCGCAAGCGCGGGTACAAATTTCTGTAGTTCGAAATTTAATAGATATATCGCACCGGATATAATTGCCAACCCGATAATTGCGGCGTAAATCCAATAAAAGTGAATTGCGATTGAATCGTTAAGATTGGGTTTTGCCATATCCATGCTTTACTGAGAGAAAGAATACATAGAAGAAGCCGCAGGTATAAATCAGCAGAAATGGGCTTACTAGATATTTGCTGAATAGGAGAAACATAAGCAATCCAGCCAGCGAATAAATGCCCAGGAAAAATTCGAGTACGGAAACCGTAGTCAAGGGAATCGAATATTGCTTACCTTTCCATCGATCCCCTTTTTTATTGATACCGTATTTGGGTGTGCGGATGAAACCGCTTTGTATGTTCAACAGGGCTTCGAGGACTGCCTTGGTGTTGTTCACGGCGATTCCGGTTCCCAGGCACATCAGAAACGGAAGATACTTTATCCGCGTTTTCCAGTCCGAGTATAGAATACGTTGTGAAAATATATACATAGATGAAGGCCCTAAGGTAGCCAAACATAACAGGGTGAAAATCATCACGGGATACGTGAGATGATCAAAAAACCATTGCGTATAGAGCATCGGTATCGAGGTTAAAACCACCAGCAGCATCATAGGATGGACCATGTAGTGCGTTAAATGCAAAAACGCTTGAATTTTAATCAATAGCGAAACGTCTGCCCGAAAGAGATTGCCCAGATTTTTTTTTGCGGTTTGAATTGAACCCTTGGCCCAGCGATGCTGCTGCGATTTGAAGGCGTTAATTGTCACGGGCACTTCTGCCGGGCAGACCACATCCGGTGCGAAGCTTAATTTCCATCCCTTCAGCTGCGCCCGGTAGCTCAAATCCAGATCCTCGGTTAATGTATCGGCCTGCCAGCCACCGGCATCCTCAATGGTTTTTTTGCGCCAAATACCGGCGGTCCCGTTGAAATTCATAAAAAAACCACTCCAGGCCCGGGAGGCTTGTTCCACACCAAAATGTCCGTCGATACCCATTGACTGGGCTCTCGTCAGCAAGGAGTAGTCACTGTTGATGTGTCCCCAACGGGTTTGCAGCATCCCCACCTTGGGATCTGAAAAATACGGTATCGTATCCTTCAGAAAACTCGGGTTCGGAATAAAATCAGCATCAAAAATACCGACGAGTTCGCCTTTGGCTGTTTCCAGGCCTTTTTTCAATGCCCCGGCTTTATATCCGGTTCGATTTTGACGGTGAATATAAACGATATCAAATCCCCGGTCTTTCATTTCGGATACAACGGACTTTGCGATGTGACCCGTGTCGTCGGTGGAATCGTCAAGGATCTGGATTTCGAGAAGCTCTCTTGGATAATCAATGCTGCACACCGACGTAATCAGTCGTTCAACGACGTAGCGTTCATTAAAAATCGGTAATTGGATGGTTACAACAGGCCAAACTTTTGAAGAGGCATTTTGAAAGAAGGATGTCTGGATTTCTTGATGGCGTCTGGCGGCCGCAGGGCGGTTGCGGCGATAAAATATCATCAGCAGATAACAGTTCATACCGTAGGTAAACAGAGAAACCAGTGCAAACAGATAAATGATCAACCACACGTATTGAAGCTTGTACATCATAGTGCCGTCATAAAAAAGTGTATCGGAGATATGTTGACGGTTCCTTTACCACGACTTTAAAGAGGGTCTTCACGGACTCACTATTTTCAAATGGGGATGCAATAGTTAGTTCCCAAATTGGAAATTAGCTAATAAATTCGAATTTTGTAGTATGTCTTTCACAACCTCAGAACCTTACAAGATTCATGGGATTTCCCTGTATTCACTGATATCTGAATAGACTCAACAGAATAGAAAATGGCAATTAATCTTACAAGATCGATGATTGCCTGTGGTTGTCCTGGCATGCAACCCTTGCCCGCAGTCTCAGTTGGAATATAGCCCTGATGCTATTGTTTGCGGGCAATGACGGTTACCATTCCACCATGAATTTTAAATGTTTCGATGTTGAATCCTATTTCAAGCAATATTTTTTTCAGCCATTCGGGTGAAATACGGAGCTTTCGGAAAAAGCTTTTTCTCATTTTCCATTGGCTGTTTGTTTTTTCATAAATAATATCATGGACCTTGACATGTCTTCTTTCAAATTCCAGAAAGCACGTGAATATTCGATTGGAATCACTTCTCACCGGAATGACTCGATCCAGATCTCTTAATTCGGTACTGAGATCTCTGAAGCTCAATATCAAAAGACCTTGCAACTCTAAAAACCGAAACGCTCTTTTGAACAAGTGTTGAACGTCTTTGCGGCTTTTCAAATGGGTCAGGGTGTCCCCCATGCAGACGATAACCTCCACGTTATCAGGGCTGTATTTGGAGAATTTTAATAAATTGTCTTCAATCGCCGTAACCGATAGATTTTTAGCGTTTTGTTTCAATTCAGTCAACAATTTGGAGCTTAGATCAAACGCCCATACGCTAAAACCCAATTCGGCCAGCGGAACTGCCTGAAATCCGCATCCGGATCCCAGATCTACGGCAATGCCCGAACCCGACGGGCGGAGATTTAGGTTTTTGAAAAATTCGCGATATTCGTTAAGCTTGAAATCGTAACCGCCCGCCATCCAGGTGTAGTAGGGAGCGAGTAATCTTTCGTAGTGTGCTTTAGCGTCGGCCATTGTTTTCTAATTCCCTGCTTTAAAATTTGAGTTGACTCCGATGGCACGGCATGCAATTGCCTTCAAATTAATGTAATGCGCATAGTTATTTTTCGGGGAACTGACACAATGATACAAGTTTCTCATTGAGCGATTTGGGCTCAATTGTTGATGTCCTGAAGCGCGGGTTTTATAACTGATGGGAATCTGAAAAGAATCGGTGGTGTTTGGTGGCAGAACTCTATCCACCAAACACCATTTGAGTGTACAACAGCGTAAAAGCTATTCGCCGCCGCCATACTTAAATGAAAGGTTCACGCGGGCGCGATATTGTGTGACTTTACCGTTTTCGACCTTCATATCAAGTTTAGCGACTTCTGCAATTCTTAAGTCTCTTAGTGTTTTTGCGGCGGTTTCCACTGCATTTCTGGCAGCGTCTTCCCATGAATTTTCGCTGCCCCCTACCAATTCAATGACTTTGTAAACACTGTCGGCCATGCTGTCCTCCTTTCATATTAATGTGGATTATCCTGTGATTTAACATCCTGGCTGAGTTCGGTGTTGATGTCACCGCTCTCAGCCGCCCTTGTCATCAGTGTACAGAAAAACTCGGGATATGAAAAATGGAAACAGGCTCTATGTTGTCATCAACATTTAGGACAATTGCTCAGCTCTTGAAAATCGCTCAGTTCGGGCAACGGTTAATGAAGGTCTGTATTAGGATTGAAGATCTCAGATTCTCTTTGAAAATTGGTTTTAAGTTAAACAATTAGATACTTAAAGTCAAGGCAGAAACGCCCATGCCTCCGCAAACTATTCTTGGAATGCTGGATTTGGTTTCATAACCGCTTCTAATTTAATTCTTGATTATGATCTGAATCCTTCGTATAAAAATCAGCTTATAAAAAAAGCGAGGGAAGCGAGATGAAAACTGATACGTTAAGAGTCAGAGCGGAATCGGACGTTACG
>JASFJP010000123.1:0-9871 GCA_050121225.1 Desulfobacterales bacterium | reverse complement strand
AGCAAGGCGGCGATTAAAGAAAAGGTAGACGCTATCCTGGCCCGGGTTGATCTGGCAGGCTTCGGAGAGAAGAAAATCGATCAACTTTCCGGGGGACAAAAACAGAGGGTGGCGATTGCCCGATGTTTGGTGCTGGAACCTGCTGTGTTGTTGCTGGACGAACCGCTAGGCGCCTTGGATCTGAAGCTCAGGGAGCAGATGAAGGTCGAATTGAAGAAGCTTCAAGCCAAGGTCGGTACGACCTTCGTTTACATCACCCATGACCAATCAGAGGCCCTGGTGATGTCCGATCATGTGGCCGTGATGAGTCGGGGGGTATTCGAGCAAATCGATACCCCCCAGAATTTGTACAACAATCCCCAAACACCATTTGTGGCCCGATTCGTCGGTGACAACAACGCCTGGTCCGGAAAAATTGGGCGGTGCAGCGAAAATACAGCCGAGGTGGAAACCTTGGAAGGCAACGTTTTCCGGACAAGGCTGCGCACCCCTTTAAAGCCGGAAGTTGCGGTCGACCTTTTTCTGCGTCCTGAAGCTATGCTCATTCAGCCCGATCCGACGCTGTCCGGCCTGAATCGCTTCGAAGTCATTGTCAAAGACATTCTTTTTGACGGTGCCAACAGCCGGCTGCTGGCGCATCCTGTAGATGCGGATACGGAGTTACTCATCGCCCTGCCGCAAACCCGCCAGTTCGACTACATCCGCAAAAATGACAAAATCGAGATCGGATGGCACGAACAATCGGGAATCTGTTTTCCCAGTAAATGAAATCAGAACTTGGGATTTAGTACTGAGTTCAAAAGATAAAAGAGGCAAAGTTCAAGCTGCCGTTGAACGCGCAACCCATTAACCCGAAGCTACCATGAAAACACAAAAGCGTTGGGGCCTACTTTTCTTCCTAACACCGGTTTTGCTCTGGTTGTTTTTGTTGATTGTTTTACCTCAAATTGACTTGCTGCTAATGTCCTTTCGTTTTGAAAGCATTGACGGCAAGGTCGCCTGGAGCCTGACCAACTATATCAATTTTTTCCAAGAGCCGATTTACTGGCTGACTTTTGTGCGGACGGCCGTTTATTCTATTCTCGTAACCGTTCTCACCTTTGTCATCGCACTTCCACTTGCTTTTTACATTACCAAAGTAGTGGCGCCAAAATTTCAGGGATTTTTGCTGGTTTTGCTGCTGCTTCCATTCTGGGTCAGCGAACTGGTCCGGGTATACGGATGGATGATATTACTGCGCGAGAGTGGGGTGTTTAATCATTTTCTGGTCAAATTAGGCATCTTACATCAGCCGGTTGAAATGCTGTACCGAGATTCCACCATGATTCTCGGCCTGGTGTATACTTCGATGCTCTTTATGGTGGTTCCCATAGTTTCGGTGCTGGAGAGTCTGGATAACAGCTTGATCGAGGCGGCCTACGATTTGGGAGCCAATATGTGGAGCATTCTGTTCAAAATTATCATCCCACACGCTACACCTGGGATCGTATCCGGTTCGATCGTTGTATTCATGCTGACGCTGGGGAATTATCTAACCCCGAATTTGATGGGCGGGAAGAACTCGTTGTGGTTCACGGAGCAGATCTACAATCAGTTTATCGCCAGTTTTAACTGGAACCAGGGTTCGGCTTTCGGGTTTTTGTTGCTGGCGCTTTCGTCCATCGTCGTTTGGCTCGGCTTAAAGCTAAGCCGGCAGAGTCTCAAAAAGGTCGTACAATGATTCGAACGCTGCCAACCTCAAAAACCTACAACCGGTTGTTTTCGCTTTACGTAATTTTGTATTTTTTGTTTCTCTTTGCACCGTTGCTGATCACATGCGTACTGGCCTTCAACGATTCCCAATTTCCATCTCTGCCCTGGAAAGGATTCACCCTGCAATGGTTTACGGGCAATCTGCCCGAGCGGGTGGGGATCTTCCACGATCAAATCAACCTGGACAGTATCTGGGTCAGTTTCCGGGTGGCCTTTTTTGTGACTCTGCTATCTATGGCCGTGGGAACCTGCGGGGCGTTTCTGTTTGAACAGGAAGATTTTCGCTTCAAGCAACTGCTTTATTTTCTGATGTTGGCGCCGCTGGTAATTCCGGGGGTGATATTAGGAATTTCCATCTTGCTCCTCAGCAACACGCTGGGAATGTATTTCGAAAAAAGCTGGAATCTGGATATTGAACTTTTCCGTCCCGGTTTTTGGTTGGTGGTGCTGGGCCAATTTTCCTTCATTGCGACGTTGGTCACACTGGTGGTGTCGGCGCGGTTGAGAAAATTTGATCGAACGCTGGAAGAAGCAGCCATGAATCTTGGCGCCAACCGGTTTGAAGTGATCTGGCACATCACCTTGAAATTTTTGCGTCCGGCGATTATAGGGGCCGGAGCAGTGGCGTTTTTGATGTCATTTGAAAATTTTAACACCACACTTTTTTTGGTGGGTTACGAAGCTACGCTACCCATCAATTTGTATCTTCAGGTGCGGGACGGCAGCACTCCTGTCATTAATGCCATATCTTTTTTACTCATCGTGGGAACCTCCCTGATGGCCTTAGCCAATCTCTATTTCAGCCGAAAGATGGAGTGATTTGTTTCGAAGAGTCTGTTGACCCCGTCGGCCTGCAGCGGAACTTTAGGGGGGCGCAGCGGTTTTCGACATTTTAATATAATCTTTAGTGGGTTAAACCATAATGGGCCATTCGTGATACAACCAAATGATGAAATGGTCTAATGTTGTTTCACCTTCGAAGACTTTCACATCCGTAAAATCTGCTTTTTCGAGGTACTTCTCTAACTCGCTGAATTTGAGCAGACATTCCATTATATCCGAGTTTCACACCTCCGCGAAGCGGGTTGTCATCAAAGACGGCGTAACCCACTTGAGCTTTCAGAATAACCGTATGTTATACTATGTTCACTGTTGAAACAATTTCTTGTTTGCAACACTATGTTTACAAAATAAACAATATGCTTTTTTTATACAATAGAAATTGGAATATCCCTGATGACGAAGCGCAACAGAAAGCAAAAGAATGAACTCAAGGTCTATATCTCAAGCCGCGAGTCAAGATGTGATGAATGCGGTGAGAATCTCGGTCACGGTGCCTGGATATTATTCCAAGGGGATGGCAAGCGCGTGAACAGGTGCATGCTGACGTCTCTAAATTGTTGGCTGAATGGCAGCGCCCAACAAAACATTGGTCGCCACCTTGAGAAAGCTCCGATTGGGGTCTTTTTTTTTATAATTTCATCATTAACAGGATTGCGGTACCGGAGAAAACAACGGCATTTTGAGAAGTCTCGGAATTAAAGGCAGACCATCTTTGGCTCTGCCTTTTTTGCATTAAGATGGCAAGGAACATATTAGCGCATATCGAGGTGGCGGTGGAGATTTTCTTAATAAAAAGTTATTAATCTTTTGAAATCCTCAATTATGATTGACTGACTCCCATCGATTTGGGTATAAATGCACATAAACTATTTCTGATTCTCTTATCCCAACTGATCTGAAGCGGTTTTTTAAATTCCAGAATCGAACCCGATTTCTCATCTGATTTTTGTATTGCATCGAAGAAACCACACTATTATCCCTGAAGACCGCCGCCTGGAGTTCAGCGTTGATATCAACCTTGGTAATGTGATTGAAGAAGAGCGGATTTATGGAGATTGGATCACTAAATTAAGATAAGGCGGCTTTTCACAAGAACCAGCGATGGAGGATCCCCATGTCGTTCCTAGAAACTGAAATGCGCTTCGCGCCTCATAGTGTTAGAACAGAAACTCCTGCGCGGATGGCACTTCCCCAACCCACCTCGCGTTTCGCGCACACCAAACTGGTGAAACTCTGCTACATGCTTGTACATGCTGCTGAGGCGGCGGGGATCCGAGATCTTGCCGACGGTGAGTTTCAACCAACCGACACGACGCTCGAGGAGGGAATCGAGCGGCAGCTAAACTATCTTCTCGATCAGGTCGGTTGCAACCATCCCGGCTTTCGCTTGCTTGATATCGGCTGCGGTTACGGACACCTGTTGAGACTTGCGAGGCAGCGAGGTGCCCGTGCGGTAGGGGTCAATGTTTCACCAGAGCAAGTGAAGTATTGCAACGACAACGGCTTGCAAGTTTACTGCTGCAATTATCGAGACCTCCTGGACGAGACCCATTGGCACGGAAAGTTCGACGGTGTGATTGCCAACGGGTCTCTGGAGCATTGGGTGCAACCGGAGGATGTTCAAGCTGGCAGGATGAAGCCGATATATCAGGAATCTTTTGCCATCGCTCACAAAGTGCTCGACCCCGGCGCACTTGAAGCTCGTTACGTGACCACAGCAATCCATGTCAAGCGCGAGGTCAAGCCGGAATATCTGCTGACCCCGTGGTACCGCCAACCCCGAGGTACGGATCGCCGGCACTTCAGCCTGTTACACAACTGGATGGGTGGATACTATCCAGTTGACGGACAGTTGGAAGAGTGTGCTAGACCCTATTTCTCGCTTCAAGCGGAAATGGACGGATCATTGGGCTATAAGATCGCCAACGATTATCGGATGGATAGGATGCTTCGCGGCTTGTACACCAATCCCAAGTTAGTTTGGCGTATCGCTCGCTGTCTGGCCCGTCACCCTTTAGTTACCAGTACCATGATTGAGTGCTATTTCATTGAGAAGTCTTGGGACTGGCAGTTCCAGGGTGAGGACGCGCCGATGAAGCTCTTGCGCCACACCTGGAGGCGCCAGGCAACGTGGCGCCGCTGAAGCCCCCGTTACGTATAATTGTAGCTATGTATTCCAAGTTGAAGACACCTTGATTTAATTGGGATACTACTTAGGCCATAAATTTGACGATTAATGGCGTTTCATGATATTTAAATTCAACGGTGCACTCAACTGGGGCTCCCTCTCACACTCAAAGCTAGTTTTCCTAAAATATTCTCTCTGCTATTCCTGTTGAAGTTGGTGTCGGTTATCCTGAAACGTTGGTGTAAAAATTTGGAAGATATTCCATTTTAGAGAGGTATCAATATGTCACAAATACCTAAAATTTTGGGTATACTAGCTTGTATGGCAGCTTTAATGGCCATTTTCATGTTCCTTCTAAATATTAAAGGAACAAGGGAGAAAACATGGGAGCTCATTAAATCGGATTTTGAAGAGGAAAATGCTGCACTAAAACAAGAAAATGAACTATTGAAGCACAAATTTGCAGTCCTAAAAAAGCAGAATATGAGCTTAAAGAAATATTTGCATGCATACGAGAATAATTTTATAGCACTAAAAGATGCTGCCAGTAACTGTTACCAAATTGAATCCAAGCTTGCGGTCGATCTTCCAGCAGGTTTGACCAAAGAGCGTTTTGAAATCCGCCAAATTTATCGTGAAATGCTGAGTGAAAAGAAACGTTGGGATCAGTATCAGCAGGAGCAATATCAAAATGTTTTGGAGAGTACGGTTGAACCCCATGTAATAGAGGCTCCAAGTCTGCGTTTAGAAAATGAAGACAATAGGGAATATTTTCTTGAATTGGAAGGCGCTTTGAAACTGCACAAAAGGCTGATACGCGATGTTCGATTGTTCCACGATGAAATCCAATATCAAATAAAACAACTTCAGGCGCAACACCCCTATCAGCTCTATGATTTAAAATTTAAGCTTGCTCCTTTTGCACGCGAATCTGCTCTGGTCGATGCGTTACAACAGGCAATGAGCGCTTTGAGTTCAGGAATCTATCAAAAGGAAGCGGTGGAGGTTTTAGATCGGATCGGTGAAGAGTTTACAAAACCCATTCAGCAGCTCTACGAGCAGCAGCAGGATGCCACCGAGTCTCCGGTTCCAACCAAATACAATTATAATTTGTACACCGTTTATGGGGAAAAATTAATGGATTACTCTGATACGCTGGCCCAGCAATCGTCGATCACATTGGGGTCTTCTGCGTATGGAGAATTGGATTTTTTCAACCGGCAGTTGTATGACAGTTTATATGATCTTTATCAAGTCGGGCAAGATGAGGCACTCGATCCGTCTCATCTGGACTTAGATGAATTAGAGCGAGTCCTACATTCAAGGCATTGACAGAGGGCGTTCGAATAACCCCAAAAATATAAACTAAAAGTATGTGAAAATTCAAATGGAGAAACCGCTCAAACTGTGCCTGCCTTGCTCCTAACAGAATATCAGTGTTCTGTCGGGAGCTTGAAATTATCTTCACCTTAATTCATTTTCTCACCCTAATTCATTTGTCGTCCTTTCAGATTGTAAGGGCTGTTTTGAAAGTTGATCAATGGAGAGCTTTATAAAAATTTTGCCCATTATCGTTGTATTCCTTGTTGTTTTTCTCGTTAGGGAAGGTTACTCGTTTTACAAGTATCTGAAGAATTGCCAACTTCATGAAGCAGCCAAGACCGACAAAATCGATAAGGTTCGCAAGCTACTTAAAGAGGGACACCCTGTGAACGCCTTGGACTCACGGTTTGGTTTGACGCCGCTTCATTTTGCCGTGCGAAACGGTCGTGTGGAGGTCGCCCAGTTGCTCATTGAAAATGGCGCCAGTCTCACCCAACCGTCAACCCAAGGTATAACTCCACTTGATTGGTTTTCAGAGTATCTTGATCCTAACCAGCGCAACGTTCTGTTACGTTTTGCCGCTGATGACAAGGACACCCATGATGTTGAGTGATAATACAGTTTTTATTACCGGCGGTTCATCTGGTATTGGATTCGCACTGGCAAAAGGCTTTTTGGAGTTAAAGAATACGGTAATCATATGTGGTCGTAATTCTGACAAATTGAAACAGGTCAAAGAGCGTTTTCCTGAAATCCATGTAATTCAGTGTGATGTCACAAATGAAGGGGAAGTTAAACAGGCGTTCGAATCCATAAAGAATAAATTTGGCTATCTAAATATCCTCGTAAATAATGCAGGCATTCAGTATCAGGTTGATTTCCGTGAAGATGACGATGTGTTCAAAAAGATAGATGAGGAGATTGATATTAATTTCAGGGCTGTTGTTTACTTAACGAATGTATTAATGCCACTTTTAGAGAAGGCGCCACAAGCGGCCATTGTTAATGTCTCTTCTGGATTGGGCATTGTACCCAAAAAAAGTGCTCCCGGTTATTGTGCAACAAAAGCCGCAATCCACGCCTTTTCAAAATCACTTCGCTACCAATTAGAAGAAACATCCATTAAAGTAATTGAGTTGTTTCCTCCCTTTACAGATACAGATATGACCAAAGGGAGAGACAAAGATGTTCATAGAGAATCACCTGATTTTGTAGCAAGAAAGTTTTTTGAAAAATTTGAAAAGAACCATTGTGAAATAAAGCCAGGACTAATGAACATTGTACTCTTACAAATGAATAGATTTTTGCCATCACTGGCAGAAAAAATAGCTAAAAAACGATAGGGTATAGGCTGATAAGATGCTCCTACCGACAAGCACTTGCAGCCAAGGCAATAAACAGCCCATCCTATTGATGGGTATAACTGCGTTTAAATTGTTTCTGACGCTCCTATTCCAATTGACCTGAATCCTTACTTCTCCTGTTGAATCGAAATCTATTTCCTCATCTGATCAAATCCTGAGACTTAGCCAAATCAACAATCGTTTCTCATAAAAATTTTGTGTATTTTCCCTTTTGAATAGAACATAGAAATGAAAGGAGGAATTATGAAAACACAGAAAAGGATTCATTTGGCAACGTTGCTATTGTATTTTAATCCGAACTTATTGAGATTTCCACTAATCACTGATGTCAAGTCTATGTGTAGTTTTGAAGAAATTAAGGTACGATCCTTTTCAGCTGTTTTTGGATTGTGGGAGCGGTTTTAAACGCGAATACCCGGGTTATCGTGGCTGAAAGCCACTCCCACCAACCATTCATTACAATCTAAATGACCTTAAATTTTATGTTTCATATAAGCGGCGCCGATTATGTCAAATCAGTATAAGTCAGGAAAATGCGGGTGATTTAAGCAAAACTCGACACACAAAACCATGTTGGAGCCTCATTTAGCCCTCGACTTTGCTTGTCACATACAGTAAAGACGATAGGGGCTGGTGTTATCATTTACTTTACACTCTTAGGATTTCGCCGTGCCAGTCAACCGATGGGGCTGCCGACGGATGTGTGCTCTGGCCGTTTTTGCGGTGCAGTACAGCAAGAAATTTGGAATCGATTTCAGGACGCTGCTGGACTCAAATTAGTTTTGATTCCTAGTGTATACTCCTTTACCTGCTACCATCACAGCCCTGTTTACAAAATAAAATATTCAGTCCCTGTCATCCCCATTGATTTTTTACGGCAAATCGCAAAGCACTCTTTTTTGCAGCAACATTAACAACCCGAATATCTCGGGGTTAGCGGATATAAGCACAAATTGTTCACGTTTTATGCATTTGATTTCACAATTTTAGATCTTCACTTGACGCTCAATTTATATCTATATAATTGATTTCTTTTACAATTTATTCTCATATCTTAAATGGCATGATCCTTGCCTTAGTCTTTTTGTTGCAACTATTACGATGTACTGATTTTTTTATTCATCTACTTTCGAGAGAACTGCTTTTCTTAGCCACTCATTTTATAAATGGCTGAATCGTTTCATTGGTAATTGCAAATTGGGATTATATTAACATCAACTTTTTCTTAAAAAAGGATGGCTATTTATGGTGAGAATTAATGTTGGTGAAAAAGCGTTTGAAAAGGCAAAACACCAGGTAATCGAACAAATAAAATCCAATATTGATAGCGACTATTTAAGGAAGCTCTGTTTGGATAAATACGGAATCAGAGATTTTGGTAGCCTTGAATACAAACAGGGCGATATTGTCATGGATGGCGACGAGGTGGCCTTCAGGCTCGACTTTGAAATTCGCTTACCTGTTTCGTTTTTGATCAGCGGAAAAGAAAATTCAACCAACTCATTAACTCAAAGTGATGCCGAACCGATAGAAGTTGTAGACGAACTTGATGAAATGCTGGAGGCTCTAAATGACGATGAAGATCGATCAGGGCTTTCTTCAATCGTTGCGCAAGCAGATCCTAAATAAACCATTTCATTCAGTGATTATCAAAGCCCGACAACAGCGTTGCTTCGAGGTTCGATGGAAGGATGTTACGGTTTTATGATTGTAACAAGTTTCATTCCACACCATTTGATCTCACAGTTTTTTTTAAAACTTCGTCAAAAATTAACTTGACTTTATAGTTATATTTTTTTGGAGCAATTGTAAAAGCGTACTGAAAAGCTTGAAGTTCGCACTAAAATGAACTCACAAAATTCAAGCAAGCCACCATCTTCCGATAGCCCCTTTAATAAGAAGAAACAAAAGAAAAAGGCCAAGCGCAAACGCGGTGCACAAAAAGGTCACAAAGGGCATCAACAACAAATGTTGGAACCAAGTAAAGTGCGGCAAGGAATCTCAGGTTCGGTTAGCACAGAAACCCACCTCCAATAGACTTAATGAAAAATTTCCTAAATTTCATATTCCTTCTGGATATCTGGAAGAAACCCAGTCCCTCCAAATTTAATTTTCAGTATACTAATGAAAACTGAATTGACCAGAGTTTTAAATAACAGCTAATTCCCTTGAGCGTTTCATGTATACAGGTATAACTAAAATATTTTCTGTTAATTCGATAGTCGCAGTTTCCCAATTTATCTGTCATTCTTGGCACAGAGATCCGAACAAATTTTAATAACCAGGAAAATGCTTGCTTTTCTTAATGAACTTTAAAAGTGGGAGCGGAATCAATTCAGAAAAAATCGGCAGCACGCGGGCAGTTCTTAAAGTTAAATGACTTTTGTAACTAATTGTGGTATAAAGACTTACTAAAAAGCGCTTCATTTTCCATCGTACCAACAGGCATCTTGCCAGATTT
>JASFJP010000122.1:0-9878 GCA_050121225.1 Desulfobacterales bacterium | reverse complement strand
TCAACCTGTCTCTGGATTTATAGGAATTACCGGCCAGATTTGCAGTTGGGAAATAGCCCGACAATTGGTCGAATCAAGCCGGATTCCGGTCATACTGGCCGGAGGGATATCACCATACAATGTCGTAGACGGCCTAATGCGGGTTAAACCCGCCGGCGTGGACAGCTGCACACAGACCAACGCTCTTGACAACCAAGGCCTGTCAATTCGATTCAAAAAAGATACAACCAAAGTGCAAAAGTTGGTTGCTGCTGTTCGCGGATACGAAAAAAGTTAATGTCGTACTTTAGCAATAAGCGCTGAATCGCTGAACGCATATAAACTTTGAAGAGAGGAAAACGCAAGTATGTTAGAAAGTGGAAACCTGAGAAAAGGGGTTAAGATTGAACTTGATGGCGAGCCGTATGTAATTGTGCAGTTTGAATTCACAAAACCCGGCAAAGGGCAGGCTCTTTACAAGTGCAAATTGAAGAACATGGTCACCGGGGCTCAGTTTGACAAAACGTTTAGGTCCAGTGAAAAATTCAAAGAACCGGATTTGGAAGAACAGGAAATGGAGTATTTGTATTCGGAAGGCGACCGATATTGTTTCATGAACACGACCACCTATGACCAGGAATTCCTAACAGTTGAGCAGGTCGGCGATGCAAACAACTTTCTCAAAGAGAATACCGTCTGCAGCATACTTCTATTCGAAGGTACGCCGATTGGGATTTCACTTCCGATTTTCATCAATTTGAAAATTGAAAAAACGGACCCCTGGGTAAGGGGAGACACTGCGTCCGGTGATTCCAAGCCGGCAACCCTGGAAACCGGATATGTCATCCAGGTTCCGCCGTTCATTGAGGAAGGGGAACGCGTAAAAATCGACACCCGCACCGGACAGTACGTAGAACGGGTAAAGGAATAATGCCGGAAATGAATAGCATCTCACCTTCGAAGGCTTTTCTATGGTCTTCATGGATCAACAACCATCTATAATAAAAGAATATTTACAGTCGCTTGTCAAATCGGAAAGCCTCGGATCCCAGGTGACATTTCAGACGGTTATTGCTGAAAAGCCCCCGGATTGGTCAAAATCTGCTTTCCAATGGTCCCCGGAAATAAAAAATGCACTCGAATCACTGGGAATCCGTAAGCTCTATCAACACCAGACGGATGCCATCGGGGTGATACACAAGCACCGTCATGTTATTGTGGCGACACCCACCGCTAGCGGCAAGACCGTCGTTTATAACCTGCCGGTGTTGGAGAGATTTCAACGTGACGTGACCTCAAGAAGTTTGTATATTTTCCCACTGAAAGCGCTGGCACAAGACCAATTGCGGGCTTTTAAACAAATGGCTGACAATTTCGGAGACACAAAACCGACCGCAGCCATATATGACGGTGATACATCAGCTTATCGACGAAAGCAAATCAGAGAAGCACCACCCAACGTGATTTTGACCAATCCGGAAATGATTCACCTGTCGTTGTTGGCCCACCACCGGAAGTGGATCAATTTTTTTTCCGGACTGCAAACGGTGGTTGTTGATGAGGTTCATACCTACCGCGGTGTTTTTGGATCCCATGTGGCCCAGATATTCAGACGCTTCCATCGTATCTGTAGACATTACCATGTCTCACCGACCTTTGTGTTTAGTTCCGCGACGGTGGCCAATCCAGCTCAACTTGCAGAACAGCTTACAGGACTCCATGTAAACGCCGTAACAGTAAGCGGGGCGCCACGAGGCAATCGTCATCTGCTTTTCATAAATCCAGAAGCCAGCCCCGCACAGACAGCCATACTCCTTCTTAAGGCGGCTCTGCATCGAAATCTAAGAACCATCGTTTACACCCAATCCCGGAAACTTACCGAATTGATCGCGCTGTGGGCAGGCAATAAATCTGGAGAATTTGCGAATCGCATCAGCGCGTACCGAGCTGGTTTTCTTGCCGAAGAACGGCGCGCGATCGAAGCACAGCTGCTGCGCGGAGAACTTCTGGCAGTGATTTCCACTAGCGCCCTTGAATTGGGCATCGATATCGGTGATCTGGATCTTTGTATTCTGGTCGGGTATCCCGGTACGGTGGTTTCCACCTGGCAACGCGGGGGACGGGTGGGGCGCAGCGGTCAGGATTCAGCCTTGATTTTGGTTGCCGGGGATGACGCTTTAGATCAATTCTTCATGAAAAATCCCCAGAGCTTGATAAGCCGAGCACCGGAAAGCGCAGTTCTAAATCCCTATAACCAGAAAATCCTGTCGGAGCACCTGAATTGTGCTGCAGCTGAATTACCCCTGAAAACGAATGATTCCATGTTGAACGAAGAAAATTCACGGAAAACCGTTGAAGATCTCGAAAAAAACGGGGCTCTCCTCAGAAGTGCTGACGGTTTTGAAATCTACTCATTGAGAAAAAATCCTCATCGTCTGGTAGATATTCGGGGAAGCGGAAATCGGTTTAGAATTTTAGCCACTAAAACCGGGGAACATCGAGGAGAAATCGATGATTCGAGAGTTTTTCGCGAGACCCATCCAGGAGCCGTCTATTTGCACAAGGGCAATACATATATCGTCGACGATCTGGATTTAGCTGCAAGAATTATCAAAGTCTCCAAGGCGAAAGTGAATTACTACACGCAAGTGAGGGGATTTAAAGAAACCGAAATTTTAAGAATTATTGATCGAGATAATGTTTTTGGAACAGATGCTTATACCGGAATTATTAAAGTAACTGATCAGGTAACTGAGTACGAAATGTGGCGGATCCACGCCAAAAAGCGCATAAACCGCATCCCTTTGGATCTTCCCCCCCTGATTTTTGAAACTGAGGCGTTGTGGTTTAAGATTCCGCACGACATCTACTCCTCAACAGAGTCCCGACACATGGACTTTATGGGTGGCATTCATGCGCTGGAACACACCGCAATTAGTATGTTTCCGCTATTGGTGATGGTAGATCGCAATGATCTCGGGGGGCTATCCACGTTATTCCATCCTCAACTAAATAGTGCTGCTGTGTTTATTTATGACGGCATAGCCGGAGGTGCGGGATTGAGCCGCCAAGCCTTCAAACAGCTTGCTGATCTTCTCAAAGTCACCCTAAAAGCTATTCAAGCATGCACTTGTGAATCCGGATGCCCTTCCTGCGTTCAATCCCCTAAATGTGGATCAGGTAATCGACCTCTCGATAAGTCGGCAGCGATGTTTATTTTAAAAAGGTTGATGCGCAAACCTGAAGCAAACACGGATAGAAAAGTGAGAAAAGACGAAATAGGGGGGGCGGATTCAGATCGCGCGGAGATTTTAAAAAAAGTACCGCAACAGCCGAACTATGGGGTTTTTGACCTTGAAACTCAGCTCTCCGCTGCTGAAGTCGGTGGCTGGCATCGGGCTGATTTGATGAAAATTAGCTGTGCCGTCCTGTATGATTCAAAAAAAGATCGATTTGTTGATTATTTGGAAAACCGAATCCCACAGTTCATTGAGCACCTGAAGACGTTCGATCTGGTGATCGGATTCAATATCAAGCGCTTCGATTATCGTGTCCTGAAAGGATATTCTAATTTTAATTTCGACGGTCTCAACACACTTGATATCTTAGAGGAAGTCAAAAACCATCTCGGCTTCCGGTTATCCTTGGCCCATCTGGCAGAGGTGTCTCTTGGCGCCCAAAAAACTACCGACGGCCTTCAGGCCCTCCGATGGTGGAGACAGGGTCGTATTCTCGAAGTTATTGAGTATTGCCGACAGGATGTGCGGATTACCCGAGATCTTTTCAGGTATGGCAAAAAAAATAAGTATCTGCTATTTAGCGATAGATCCAATCAAACCGTCCGCATACCGGTTGACTGGTAAGTCTAAAGTTGTCATTGAATGACATCAATCAGCTGACTTAGATCAGTGATCACGATATCCGCATTCAGGTTTCGGCATCGTGAATCATCCGATCTCAAACGCAATGATCGTTTGTCGCCCGCAAAAAGGGCCGTCTGAAAACCGGTCCTTTGAGCGGGATATATATCATTCAGCATGTCGTTTCCGATGTAAAGTGCAGCAGATGTCCGAATTCCCTTCTCTTTCAGCTTTTTGCCTGCCAAGTCAAAAAGGGCTGACGAGGGTTTGGCTATTCCGAATCGATAGGAATAAAACACCAGATCCAAACTAAAACCCAGTCCTTTCACATCTGAATCTAGAAACCACTTGAACAGATATGGGGTATAAAATTGAGCATTGGAAACAATGCCCATCTCAATGCCACGACCCCTGAGGGCCGACAGTGTGTTTGCAAGATTCGGCATCGGGTATACTGGATTCACAATCAACTCAAACTCCATGGCGAATCGTCGGATGCCCTTTTTGTCAGTCGATTGCAGCACCTGCGACCAGATATCTTCAATGTTGACTTCGGGGTAATCAATTCCTGAATTGCGAAGATCTGTATGCCTTGCTTCAATGGTTGCATATAATTCCCGCAACAGTTTCTGAGGTGGTTTGTGGAAATTGTATTCTGTCAACAGTTGCTCGATTTTCTCTAATCTAGGGTTACCTTGTTTTGCAAGGCTAATATCCCCGGACCCGCTCATAAACAGCGTGCCATAGATATCAAAGACTACAGCATCTATTTTTTCTTTCAATTTGCCGACAGGTGCCAATTTGCTCGGAATCGGAGACAATGGGAGGATGTATTTTTGAACCCATTCGTTAATCAAAATAATCGCTCCACTTCAGCAGGCTGAATTCTTCAATATTTAAGAAAGCGGAAACCAGCACAGTTTTATTGATTTTTTGCTTAACCTCGGACCGCGCAACCTTTTGATAAATTTCTAACAATCTTTTCCGGTATGTGTCTTTGTTGTAGGTTTTAAGAATCGCACGTTGGTTGTGTTTTACTAATTCATCCGCATTCGATACGTTACCGGGATCAGAAAGAAACGGATTT
Source organism: Desulfobacterales bacterium (assembly GCA_050121225.1). Taxonomy (GTDB): domain Bacteria; phylum Desulfobacterota; class Desulfobacteria; order Desulfobacterales; family JAFDCJ01; genus JAFDCJ01. The sequence continues at coordinate 4,952 of JASFJP010000122.1, read as the reverse complement.
AGACGGCACATTTGTTCGATTCTGCCTCTATTGGAAATCAGACCTGTAATTATTCTTTTTTGATAGCCTTCACTCAACAGTCCGAAATCGATGTTCCCGTTTTCGGTGAATCGGTCAAACACATTTTTTATACGCTTACTGTCAATGGTAACGTGAAATAGTGAACAAACCTTTGCAATACAGTCCTTCCACGTTTGAAAAAATTGGTGATAATTCATCCAATCCAGAGAGACGTTTAACCTGGAATAAAGGTGATCAAGCTGGATTCCGTTGGTTTCAAAATCTTGACAGATATCGGTAATCTTTCGGCCCCACAACAATTTCTCAAATAACCAGGGCTCGAGAAAGGAAAAGCCAAACCCTTCGGTGATACTGGTGGTGATCAGCCAACGTGCGGACCGCATCAGGGAAATAAAATTATCCCTCAGTCCTTTATCAAACTGCACTTTGAAATGATAATCTGTCACAAACGTTTTCCATGCATTATAGCTTTTTATATCCATCGGACTGTTTGGCGGCAGGGTAATCGCCAAAAATTCGTGGTTTTTAAAAAACAAGGACAATAAAACGGCTTCACCGATGTTCTTTCTCCGTATTGCTCTAATCGGATACAGCACCATTGGTTTCGTCGGGACGATTTGCTGGGTTTTTGGGTGCGGATTCACGGTATTGGGAAGTCGATGCAGTCCTTCTTTCTCCAAACCGGCCCTGAGCAGCACGTCATAGTCACGGTAATTGATGACACAGTAATGACAGTCTGCCGGATATTCCTCGGCAAAATAGGCAGAAGGGCGTCCATCCTCAGCAAAATCATGAATCTGTAAAAGCAGATTTAATCCCTTCCGTTGCAATGCTGTTAAAACCTTTAAAAAGCTTTTGTTTTTTGCCAAGGTTGGATTGTGAACATGCAACACATCGCAAGGACCGTCAAATCTGCTTTGAATGGCTGAGAGGATAGCGTCGGCAACAGCCTCTGGATCGACAGAGTGTTTGTAAGTCGTACTATAGGCCAGCTGTGGAATATGGATGATATCGACCGGGAAGGGTGTCTCGGGCAACACGCCTGTAATAACTAAAGTTTCCAAATCCTTATGAACCGCTTCCAGTTGCTGCCGCAGGACAGTGGTGACACCGCCGGTTTTTAAATGATAATGGATAAAGGCAATTTTCATCATTAACACGATACCTCAAGTGAGGTATAGCATTTTGGGGGAAAAGAATCCACGGAAAGGAGGTGGTAAGGATTCGTTGATGGTTACGATGGGGAAGGGGTAATTGTTGATTTATTCGATGTTTGTTCAAAAAATTGCAGTTTCGTTGATCCAATATCGATAATATCTAAATCGTTAAGCAATACCGACTTTTTAATGGCGGCATCATTCACCTTAGGCTTGGAAAAACCGCTGACATAACTCAGAAAATAACCATCGGGGCGCTTGCTGATCGTGGCCGCCGTTTGACCAATGGTCAACCCTTTTACCACGATATCGGATGAAGAATGTTTTCCAATTTTAGTGAGTTTTCCTGTGAGCTTAATTTTGCCACTACCGCCGGACAGAAACGTCAGGACTCCGATGATTTTCTTTTTAATGGTTCTCTTGAGAGGTTTAGGTACGGACGGTTCACTCTTTTTCATCATCGAACGATACTGACTCGTTTCCATAATCATGGTTCTTTCCATTTCTTCTGGAGCATCGTCCGGTATTTCTTCGCCTTCGGAGTAACTGAAGACGAGCGAGTGTTTGCCGATATTGATGACATCACCATTCTTCAACCAATGAGAATTGACAATTTGCTCATTGACGAAAGAACCATTTTTACTCTGCAGGTCCAGCAAAACAAATCCATCCCCCACAGAATCTATTTTAGCGTGATGCCCTGAAACCGCTAAATTATCGATGACGACATGATTGTTTTTGCGTCGGCCGATGGTCAAGGAATGGCCGACTTGAAGTGGAAAATCACCGAGTGTACTATTTTTGAATTTTAAAGTTAATTTTGGCATTTTAAGTATCTCTTAATAATAGATAATGTTTTTAAATAATTTTGAGATAATTCTTTTCACAGGATTGGCGTAACTATGCATACGGTTAAATGTGTGTTTAACCTTTTTGACCTTCAATATAATTGTCGTTACGTTATCATCCCCTCCACGATCATTTGCCAGTTGCACCAGCCTCTGGCAGGCCTGATCCGATTGATAGGCGTTTACTGTTTTTAAAATCTCTTCCGGTGATGCTTTGTCACTTAACCCATCAGAACTTAGCACTAGGATATCATCTTTAAAACATTGAATTTCATAAATATCGGCCTTAACGGATTCTTCCGTACCCATGGCCCGGGTTAGGACATGTCTGAATTGTATGCCTAACTTGGCGGCGTTTTCGGGATCGATTGCAGCCTGTTCAGCAAGCACGGTATGGAGCACAGACAGAAGTTTTATTTTGCCGCCGCGAATGAGATAAATGGGGCTGTCACCGACATTAGCGGCGATGCAGGTGTCGTCGGTGAAGTAAACAGCGGAAATGGTTGAGCCCATGCCCCGGTATGAACTGTTGTTAAGGGATGCTTCATAAACGACTTTATTCGAAAGGTGTATTCCGGACAAAAGACGATTTGCTTCGCTGGAAAGGGTCTCATCAGAATTGATTTTTAGTCCGTTGTCACCGTTTACCCTGGACGATTTAACGTATTCACTGATGGTTTTGACGACCAAATTGCTGGCGACCTCACCGGCTTGGTGACCGCCCATACCGTCTGCAACAAGATAAAGACCCACTGTATCATCAAGAAACATGGCATCTTCATTTTCTTTTCGTCTTTTACCTATGTTGGTTATGCCTGATGACTCAACTAATACCATGATACTATCGCATTGGTGAATTCTTACGCTTACGGATTGAATAAAAGAATACAAGGTGTTTTTTGTTAATGATCCGGTAATGCCATCATGAGATTTCCGAGGCACCACCCAGCCTTTGACAAATCAGCCTAAAATGCGGTAAAAACTGAAAAACATTAATTTTACTTCATTTCAATTTCTTATATCGACCATTTGAGAAAAAACATGAGTTTTTACGAAAAATTTTAGCGCTGACGGACACTGGAGCAAAAATGAAAACAATCGGTATCCTTGAAAATACGGTGCAAAATTATGCATGGGGATCTTCGAAGGCTATTTCAGATCTACTCGGAAAAACGAATCCATCGCAACAGCCGCAAGCTGAACTTTGGATGGGAGCCCATCCTAAAGCGCCGTCATATGTCGTATACGATGGTCAAAGGCGATCACTACTGGAACTGATAAAAAAAAATCCGCGTGAAATTCTCGGCGATAAAATCGCCGCGAGATTTGACAATAACCTCCCCTACCTTTTTAAAGTATTGGCGGCCGCAAAACCCTTATCCATCCAAGCTCATCCGAGTTTGGATCAAGCAAGAAAAGGGTTCCGAAAGGAAAATACCGAGAATATACCCTTGGATGCGCCCAACCGGAATTATAAGGACGAAAATCATAAACCTGAATGCATTTGCGCTTTAACGCCTTTTTGGGCCTTGTTTGGTTTTCGAAGCATGTCGGATATCCGGATGCATATCTCAAAAATCTGCCCGTTGGGGTTGCGCGATGAATTGGAGCAACTCAACCGTCAACCCATTCGTGAACGATTGAAACACTTTTTCACTGCATTAATGACTTTGGATGAAAAAAGGAAAACCCTAATAATTGACGAGACTAGACAAAATGCGGGACATTTTATAAATGAGGATGCGACCTACCAATGGATTTGGCGCCTTGTCGAAGAGAATTCCTCAGATATCGGGATCCTTTCTCCCGCTTTTTTGAACCTCATTGAATTGCAGCCCGGTCAGGCCCTGTATCTCCCGTCAGGAGAGCTTCACGCTTATTTGGAAGGAGTCGGGATTGAATTAATGGCAAATTCCGATAACGTGCTCAGAGGAGGGCTTACCCCGAAGCATATCGATGTTCCTGAGCTGTTGCAGGTGCTCCATTTTGAATCCCGCCCGGCAACCATACTTGAAGCACAAACAATCTCAAAAAACGAGCGATCATACCCAAGCCACGCGGATGAGTTTGTGTTGTCCGTGATTACTGTTTCAGATGGACTGCCCTACCAGAGTTCCGATTTACGGAGTGTTGAAATCATGTTATGCACTAATGGCAGGGCGCTGCTGGAAGACATTAGCAATCAAAATACCCTTGAGCTTATCAAGGGATCGTCTGTTTTAGTCCCGGCTGCCGTGAAAAACTACCGCATTGTCGGTAATTGTACCCTTTACAAAGCCGCGGTGCCGATATGACAACCATTAATTCGATGCTGTGCTTGTTGGAAAAAACTTGCCTCCTATGAACATTTACCTTATTGGATATCGCTGCAGCGGTAAAACGACCGTCGGCAAATCCCTCGCAGGAATCCTTGGATGGTTCTTTATCGATTTGGATATCGAATTTGTGCGACAAATTCGCATGACTATTTTTGAATTCGTTGCTCAACATGGATGGGATACCTTCCGAAAAAAAGAACATGATATTTTGAAGCGGGTTTGTGCTAAAACTTGTCGGGTCGTAGCAACCGGCGGGGGGATTGTCAATGATCCGGGCAACATCCAAATCATGCAGGGCAGCGGAACAGTTGTGTGGCTAAAAGCAAGCATTCCATCTTTAAAGCAGAGAATTCTGAACGATCATAATAGCGATACCCTGCGTCCCGCCTTAACCTCAAAGGGATCTGTTAACGAAATTGATGAATTGTTGACCGAACGGACCCCACTTTATAGAACAGCGGCGGATCTATCTGTTGAAACCGATCATTACGATGTGATAACAATTTCCAGATGGATTGCCAAACAAGTTGAGAAATCGCATGGCTTGGCTTCTTTAAAACCGGTGAAGTAGTCTTCAGTACCTACAAGGTAAACAACCACTCACCCCA
>JASFJP010000121.1:0-9932 GCA_050121225.1 Desulfobacterales bacterium | reverse complement strand
GATGATGTAAAGTGAAAAATATTACCATATTCATCATTACGGGACTATCAGGTTCCGGTAAAAGTACAGCCATTGCCGCCTTGGAAGACGCCGGATTTTATTGCGTCGATAACATGCCGGTGGATCTTTTGCCAAAATTTTTAGATCTACCGATAGAACGCGACTCGGAAATTGCAGGCATCGCTTTGGTGATGGATCTTCGTGAGAAGGGCTTTCTGGCAAGATACAACCCTATCTTCAACGAGCTCAAGCGCAAGGGATACCACTTTGAGATTCTCTTTCTTGAAGCTGGAGAAGATATCTTAATCCAGCGCTACAGCACAACACGGAGACAACACCCTTTATCACAGGGCAAAAACGTACGGGACGGAATTCGGGCTGAAAAAGAACAACTTAAGGATTTGAGGTCTGCTGCAAATTGGATCATAGATACGTCCAAATTTAATGTCCATGAGCTCAAAGCAAAAATCCTTGATTTCGCCCAAAAGAGTAAAAAGCTTGTCCCGATGCGGATTCATGTTTTCTCATTCGGTTTCAAGTACGGGATACCGAACGATGCTGACTTGATCATGGATGTCCGCTTTCTCGCAAACCCGTACTTTATTCCGGAGCTCAAAGACCTCAATGGGGAAACAGAAGCAATACGTGATTTTGTATTAAATCATGACGAAACCCGGGCCTTCCTTAAAAAATATTTAGATCTCCTTGATTTCTTAATCCCATTGTATAAAAAAGAAGGAAAGGCCTATTTAACCATCGCCATTGGTTGCACTGGTGGACGGCATCGTTCTGTAACCATCGCCAGATCAATCTTTGAACATATCCACAAATTGGAGAAGACGGCTGAAATAACTCATCGAGACTTAAACCAACCTACATAAATCAAAAAAAGCAATCCGGTAACCAACTCGTGCCCATGCGAAATTACTATTTTCAAAAGGAAGGCACAAATTAGTTTCCTATTTGGAAGCCAATTAAGCAAACGAGATATCGGCATGGCCCTCCATGGATGTATGGACATCCGATTATCGATCGGGAGGAATTTAAGGGTCTGAACAGTCCGTCGCCGGTGAGCAAGGCAGCATTTTTAGGGTGCCCTATGATTGGAATTGTAATTGTTACTCATCGTCAACTTGGAGAAGCCTTAATCGAGGCGGCTGAATTTATTATCGGCAGTCGCCCGGATGCAATCGAATCTGTATCTATCGATATAAATGAAAATGCGGAAAAGTTGCGCCAAAAAATTGCCGCGGGAATCAAAAAAGTGAAAAGTGAAGAAGGCGTTGTTATTCTGACGGACATGTTTGGTGGCACTCCCTCCAACTTAAGCTACTCTTTTTTGGAAGAAGGCCGCATTGAAGTTTTATCGGGTGTAAACCTGCCGATTTTAATCCATGCAGCCAATATGCGGTATAAAATGAAACTCGATCTGCTGGTAACAAACCTGGAAGAATTTGGTAAAAAGAGTATCTCATTGGCCAGCGGAATTCTAAAAGGAAACAAACGGGGTTGACCTGTGTTGCGCTGGCAAATGGCTGAGATACACTACACTGACATCGAACCGATTCTCAAAATCGATCAAGACTCGTTTCGATTGCCTTGGAGCCATATTTTATTTGAAAATGAGCTATTGCAGCAACAAAGCTGCAATTGGGTAGTTAGATCAACGGAACCCCAAAACGGGACCCCAATCATCGGCTATGCGGTTTTGCGTTTGATCATTAATGAACTGCATATATTTCGCATCGCGGTGACACCGACTTGGCGGAGGCAGGGAATCGCCTCCTGGGTGATTAAACAATGCTTTAGCAAAGGTTTAGAAGTAGGTGCTAAATCAGTGTACCTTGAAGTTCGACCCTCCAACATACCAGCGGTGAAACTTTATTATAAACTTGGTTTTGAAACGATTGCCACATGGCCGAACTACTATACGGATACAAAAGAAGATGCCCTGGTAATGAAAAAATATCTGAAGGAGGATGTATGAGCATTAAACTCGGAATTAATGGTTTTGGCAGAATTGGGAGAATGGTTTTTAGAGCAGCACTTAAACATCCTGAGGTTGAAGTTGTGGCAATAAATGATCTTACCGATTCAGCAACAAGTGCCCATCTTTTAAAATATGATTCAGTTCACGGTTCATTGGACGTATCGGTCGAGGCGAAGGAAGATGCCATTGTGGTCGATGGTAAAAGTATTGCTATCCGGGCCGTAAACGACCCTCAAAACATTGGCTGGAAAGATTTCGGTGTTGATATCGCCGCCGAATGTACCGGAATTTTTCGTGATCGTGAAAACGCGTCGAAACACCTGGCTTCGGGAGCTCGCAAAGTGATTATTTCAGCACCGGCCACGGAACCCGATATAACAATTGTGATGGGTGTCAACTCTAACCAGTATGATCCGCGCCAGCATCACATAATTTCAAATGCATCGTGCACGACCAATTGCCTTGCCCCGGTTGCCAAAGTGCTTCTTGAAAATTTTGGACTTCGTCATGGATTAATGACAACGATTCATGCCTATACGGGGGACCAACGTTTGCTTGACTTTCCCCATAAAGATCTACGCCGGGCACGGGCAGCGGCCCTGTCGATGATCCCGACTACCACCGGTGCTGCAAAGGCCGTGGCTTTGGTCTTGCCGGAGCTTTCGGGAAAACTTAACGGTTTAGCTATTCGAGTACCAACGCCGAATGTATCTCTGGTGGACCTCGTGGCCACAGTTGAAAAATCAGACGCCACCGTTTCTGACGTAAACGCCGCTTTGAAACAAGCATCCGAGGAGTCGCTGGCAGGTATACTGGGCTACAGCGAGGCGCCGTTGGTGTCGATCGATTTCAATGGATCGTCGTTTTCCTCGATTGTTGACGCACCGACCACCTATGTTATCGACAATATGGTTAAAGTGCTTTCATGGTATGATAATGAAGCCGGCTATTCCCATCGAATGGTCGATTTAGCTGCTATGATCGGGGCCGAGTTGTAAAGGGCAGAAAACGGAAAACCGAAGGCGGAAGACAGAACAACGAAAAAGGAGATTAAATTATGAATAACCGCACTCCCTTTATTGCCGGAAATTGGAAGATGTACAAAACATCTTCGGAAGCGGCTGAGACGGCCGGTCAGCTTGCTTCCCTCGTTGCTGATACCACCGAGGTGGACATAATGATAGCACCCGCGTTCACCGCTCTTGATGCGGTTTCCAAAGTGATCGAAGGAAGCCGTGTATCCCTGGGCGCCCAGAATTTGTACTGGGAAAATGAAGGCGCATATACCGGTGAGGTGTCAGCCGCAATGCTGGTTTCCGTAGGATGTCGTTATGTGATCATCGGCCACTCGGAACGACGTCAGTATTTTGGAGAAACGGATGCAACGGTTAACCAAAAAATCGGGGCCGCAATTAATGCCAACTTGATCCCGGTGGTATGTGTTGGCGAAACGGCAGAGGAGCGCGATTCCGGACAAACGTTTTCCGTACTTGACAAACAAGTAAAAAAGGGGTTAGATAGCTATTTTGCAAAAGATCTCGAATCATTGGTTATCGCATATGAACCCGTTTGGGCGATCGGCACCGGAAAAACAGCTACTCGAGACCAGGCCCAGGAAGCTCATCAGTATATCCGGTCTTTGCTCGAAAATCTTTTTGGGGATACGCTCTGCCAATCTGTCCGAATTCTGTATGGTGGCAGCGTCAAACCCGAAAATATCGGGGAGCTCATGCAGATGCCGGACATTGACGGCGCACTGGTAGGCGGGGCAAGTCTCAGTGCCGAATCTTTCAGTAAAATCGTTCAATTTGAGAAATAAATTTAAAGCATAATAACTATGTCTATACTACTTATAATTATTCATATTATTGTCAGTGTTGCGCTAATCATGATCGTGCTGCTACAAACCGGAAAAGGCGCCGATATGGGTGCCGCCTTTGGTGGAGGTAGCAGTCAAACGCTCTTTGGCAGCACCGGTGCATCAACATTTTTAAGCAAGGCCACCACCGGGGCCGCCATCGTGTTTATGTTGACCTCATTGGCACTTGCTTACATATCCGGTCATCGCACCGGAGACTCCATTATGCAGGATGCCAAACCTCCCATCGAAAGCAAAACCGCACCGGAGCAAAGCGCACCCGCTGAAACAGCTAAACCGACGCCGGAATCACCGGCGAAGTCCGAATAGACATTTATATATCCAATTTTCGATTTCGTGCCGAAGTGGTGGAACTTGGTAGACACGCTATCTTGAGGGGGTAGTGGGCCACGCCCGTGCCGGTTCAAGTCCGGCCTTCGGCACCATTTTTTTGTTTCCTCAAGCGGTTTCAGTATGTTACCGAAGCCGCTTTTTGCTTTTTGTGAAAATTTCGCACCGGCAGGTCAAATTCACCGAGTATCATGCTTTATTCTCAAACGGTAAGTTGGTGTATAGAGGATCGAGTCTATTTGCGTGATTCTTAGCCCATTTAAACCAACTTTTAAGAGGTTCGTCCTCAATTGAAAACCCTCGTTCTAAAGCAGCAGTCTCAACGGCACTTATGAAATCCCTGAGCTGGTTACTTTTGAACCACAGGGCAGCCTGGTTTTCAAGGTCACGCAGGCGTTCTTCTTCAATTTGCCGTAAACGCTCCATTTCGGCTTGTCGCCGGCGCTCCTCTTCCTGCAGCCGCCAGCGCTCTTCTCGCTCTATCCGATCTGACCGCTTAATGTCAGCCATTTTCACAACATTGATGGCAAAATCTATTAGGAAATTCTCGACCCGCTGTATTTTGCCATCTGACCATCTTTTCCGAATACCGGATGCTGACCATGAATCAATTTGAAGCGTTAATTTTCCTGATGGTTTGTAATCGTACTTGTTGGAATAGATATGATGCCAGCGCTCCAGGTCCTCTTTTTCTTTTATAGTTGGCACGTGGTCTTTCCGGAGGGATTTTTCCTGTATGTAAAATTTAATTTTCTCCTCAAGAATTATTACGTGCGTTCCAGCAGATTCATTACGATTTCCAATCGATACCTCGAAACCCTGCTTTTCGAAAAATTTGATCAGACAATCCATAATTCGTAATGCCCGGTTCAATAAGTCGGCGCTGACACGAACATTGAGATGTTTTATGCGCCAATTCTGCAAGATACCATATTTATCGAGTTTTGCTTTAGATAGGGCATCACGGGTTTTACGTACTAACGGATGAGGTGAGGTTAGTCTTTCTGAAACTTTAATTGGTCCAAATTCAGAAACGATCTCTTTTGCTTCTTCAGAAAATTCGAAATTGTCTTCGTTATTAAGTTCGGATTTTTGAATTGTATGGATCTGAGGCTCTCCATGTTTAAGTCTGGGTAACGGAGTTTTTCCCACTCTGATATTATGCTGTATCTTGGTCCAATAACCCAACGGCGGTGCTGGGACATTCAGTTTTTTACAGATCTTTTTCAAACCGACATCTGATATTCCGTATTTTGGTGCCAACCTGGAGACCGGCTCACTCCAAACTTGCTCGTATAGTTCATTGCGATTAACGGTAATTGATTTATTATTCATTTCGTCCACCCCGTGTAATTTTATATTTAAGCTATACCGCCAGCGTGGCCCTCATTGAAGCTGAAAAATAATTTAAAGAAGTGCGATCCGCAATATTCATGATTTCACAATAGGATCAAACCAATAAATCTCACCACCACAACCCAACAATCGGATTATCGTATGGATTTGGATCAGTGAACCTCTTGACATGGCCTCCGAATTTGATAATATTGTTTACACAAATTAATAAGTGAAGGTGATTTTATCAAAGTGCCAACAAAGACAAATACGCAGGGTTCACGGTTCGACAGAGCCATCGCTGTTTTTAAGCTACACGGTGGTATTCTGCGCACAGCACAGGCACTACGGGCCGGCATCCATCCGAGTACGCTTTATGCCATGCGCGATGTCGGAACGCTTGAGGTGGTCAGCCGTGGTGTGTTCCGCCTTGCGGGCAGCGAACCACTGGGAAATCCCGATCTGGTCACTGTAGCGACACGAGTCCCAAATGGCGTCATCTGCCTGATCTCTGCACTTGCGTTTCACCAGATTACCACGCAGATACCCCATGAGGTCCATGTAGCCCTTCAACGTGGAGCAAAGCTCCCCCGACTGGAATATCCTCCAATTAAATTTTATTGGTTCAGGGATCAGGCATTTACGGCAGGTGTGGATACCCAGAAGATAGACGGTGTGGATATACGCATCTACAGCCCTGAGAAAACCCTTGCCGACTGCTTCAAGTTCCGTAACAAAATCGGTCTTGACACGGCGGTGGAAGCAGTTCGGTTTTACCGCGAACGGAGAAGCGTCAATGTGGATGCTCTCATGCGTTATGCCTCAATATGCAGAGTGGAAAAGGTCATGCGACCCTATCTGGAGGCCATTCTTTAATGGTCAGAAATGTCAAAAACATTGCCGCATCAGTGCATCAGCGTCTTCTTAACAAGGCTAAGGAATCTTCCCGTCCATTCAATGAACTTCTGCAATACTTTGCCATTGAAAGATTTATTTATAGGCTATCCAAGAGTCCCCATGCCGATAAGTTTATCCTCAAGGGAGCCCTCATGTTCGCTGCGTGGCATGGCCCCGCATCCCGTCCTACCATGGATATAGATCTGTTGGGGAAAATCGACAACAGTCTCGAAGTGATTACTGCCGCCATAAAAGACGCTTGTCGGTTGGAGGTGGAGCCAGACGGCATATCCTTCAACGCCGAAACTGTGGAAGCCGTCAGGATAACGGAGGATGCCGAATATGAAGGTGTGCGTGTCCGGGTCCAAGGCAGCTTGGGAAACGCACGATTCTCTATTCAGATAGATATTGGGTTCGGTGATGTAGTCGTTCCAAATCCCAGAACGGTTTCGTATCCAGCCATTCTCGATTTTCCGGCCCCTGAATTGAAGGGCTATACCATGGAGAGCACGATTGCCGAAAAGTTCCAGGCCATGGTCAAGCTCGGTATTCTGAACAGCCGAATGAAGGATTTCTACGACATTTGGATACTGTCCCGTACGTCTGATTTCGAAGGCAACATACTTGCAGAGGCGGTAGCAAAAACATTTGAGAAAAGAAACACACCCGTCACGTTGGACGCCGCCCTATTCAACCCTTCATTTGGCAAAGATGGGGACAAGAATGTTCAATGGCGGGGTTTTATCAGGAAGACGAAGCTGATCAACGCTCCAGACTCCTTCGAGGAAGTCATGACCGCTGTTAAACTTTTTCTCGAACCTCTCGCAGCCTCGATTGCTGAGCGACGAGCATTTAACAGCAACTGGATTGCCCCAGGACCATGGCGGTGATCTTCCCTCTTTTGTTCGCTTCGTCAATAGATAGTTTCGTTAAAAATATGCGATTGATATGCGATTATGCGGCCAGGAACGTACTAAAATTCGTTGAAACTCGCATAAACTCACATTAAATTAAGTAACTTATTGTAATCATTAACTATCTGGCAAATCCGGCCTTTGGCACCATAAAATTAAAGCCCTTAGAAAGATACTGATTCTTTGTTGATGTTTTTTTTGTGTCTTCGATATATATCGGTACTCTTGTGGCTTTGGTCTCTAAGTTAATTACTGATCGAGGTGGAAGGCAATTCTATTAGATGATATTTCTGTCGCATATCGACAAAACAGGTCATTCTGACTATATAGTCCATTTAGACAATAATCCTTCATCGAAAGGGATTCAAAACATGCATCAGACATTCACCCTTACCGAGGCAAAGGCTAAATTTTCCGAAATTATTAACCGTGTCCTCTTCAGGAGGGAAAAATTTATGATTACAAAAAAGGGGAAGGCTGTTGCCATGGTTTCCCCCATTAACCAAAAGCACGGCGCTGGTAGTGGTGAAGGATTGATTCGAGCTAAAGTTACCCTGGCGCAAATGGATCGTCTTGTCGACGAGATGGTAGAGGAAATTTACGAAGCAAGAAGTCAGGAAACCGATAGAAAGGTCCGTTTGTGATGTATCTCTTTGACACGGATACGTTGAGCAATATTGTCAAACGCAAGCCTTCAGGCATTTTGTTGGGAAAATTGCGAGATCTTCCCAGAGCGTTTCAATATACCAGTACCATTAATGTAGGGGAAATCTATTATGGTGCAATAAGAAGTCTTAAAAAAAGAACGAATTCTGAAGGCATTTGAAGAAAGCGTTTTCCCAAACGTGAATATCTTAGCGTTCGACAGGGAAAGCGGCCGAGTTTTCGGCACATTGAAAGCCGAACTTGAAAAACGTGGCATTGGCTGTAGTGAGCCTGACTTGAGAATTGCCGCAATTACTATGCAGCATGATTTTATTCTCGTCACCGGCAATACGAGACATTTTAAAAGTATACCTGGCTTACGCATTGAAAACTGGATCACATAACTGGAATTACACTTACTTTGACAGGACTTTTTTAACCGCATCTACAAATGCTTCGGCATTTTTCAAGGTTGTTTCGGCATCTTCCAGAGACGCGTGATATTCTACAGCATAGTCGGAGCGGTGCCGTAAATCGAAGGCATCGTGCAACCATCGGGAATGATCCTTTGTGAAGATACCCTATTTGACAAAATCTCTGTCAAAAAGGGCGATTGCACCGCTGTGCTTTGAAGTTTCTTTCTTTCCCCGCGCAAGAAGCGCCAACACCGCATAGAACATAGCATAGTATGCCCGATTCACGGAAGGTCTGATCAGCTTTTTATCCAGCAATGTCCCAGCTGCCTCCAGGGATTCATCGGCTTGTTCAAGTCGGCAGGTAACTAAAGCTTGGATGTTTTCAGTCATCATGCGCTGATTCCTTCACGCAGAATATTGTTAACGATGGTACTCTCGGACATAGGACCATGTTCGAACTGTTCTTTGTCAATCAAAACCGTGGTGATAACCCGCTCGTTTTTAAAACCAACTTCCCAAGCAGTGTCGCGTAGCCAGCGGTCTATTTTTCGATCTACTTCGCTTAAAACAATAAAAAGATCAAAATCTGATTCCCATGTCGCGTCTCCTCTTGCCCGCGAACCAAAAGCCCAGACACGCGCATCCGGAAATCGTTCATGAACACGATCGGTAAACTCTTTAAGAATTTTTCGATCTTCTTTGGTCATCATGTTGCGAAAAGCCTTTCATCCATCATGCTGGAATTCATCCGTTAAACAGCTTCATTCTCAGACTGCCAGGAAGTCCCGAAAGGATTGGAAATTCTGCGAGTATTGTAGTGGAAAAACGGGAAATAATTAACAGCCGGCACCTTTACGGGCCATTCGCATGGAAAACTGCCGCCTATAGACAAGCAATAGGATATCGGGATGGATAATAACGATTTTTATCCGGTTAGCTTCCATAAAGGTGCCCTAAAAAATGATTCATCTGCCGATACCACCAAGGCCAGTCGTGATTGACATCATGGCCCCAGTAGTCGACCCATGCCGGGACGGATTTCTCCCCGAATAGATAATCCAGGTAACGGGTATCTTCGATGGCTTCATCCTCCCAGGCGCCCTGCCCCACACAAACGATAATCCGGCTCCGTCGGTATTGATCCAGGTACCACGAATCAGTCAAGGCGGGTAAATAACTCAAGGGGGAGTTGAAATAGACCCCGGGTAAATCGTCTGCGGTCAGTTGAAATTCGGGTCGATCAAGACGGTAGAGACCGCTGAGGGCAATGGTACCTTCGAAGATATCCGGATGCTTTAAAAAAAAGTTTACCGCATGATAAGCCCCCATGCTGCAGCCGCTGGCCATCACCCGCTCTTGCGATGATTGGCAGTGGTTGCGGATAAACGGAATAACCTCTTCTGCGATGTATCGATCGTAGACCTCATGCCGGGCATTTCGATCCGACGGAGAGACAGCATAGTTGTACCACGACTCTTCATCGACACTGTCCACGCAAAACAGCTTGATTTTGCCGAGGTCGATAA